>CAYIGA010000009.1:0-26570 GCA_964362925.1 uncultured Candidatus Saccharibacteria bacterium
TTGTCTCAAGAACTGGCTGCAGGAGTCAATGTAAACTATTAATTTTGGCGGCGAGAATAAAATCCGATTCGTGGAGGCCGTTGATTTTGTGAGTCCAGATTGTCAGTTCAACAAACCCCCAACTAAAGCGAATGTTCGGGTGATGACTCTGGCTTTCAGCCAGCGCCCCGACTTTATTGACAAATTCCAATGCTGATTTGAAGTCATCAAATTCCCAGCGCTTGAGGAGGTGATGATTGTCAACGACCGTCCAGTCCGACGACTCGGCGTCCAGACGCCGCTTGAATACGGCAATTTCTTTTTCATTCATCGGCGGCGTGCCGCCCTGGCAGGCGGTGCAAACTCGACTAGAGAGCTTATCGAACTTATTGGGCATGCTTTAGTTTAGCACGGGATCAGCTAAAGATCGTTGACATTTCTCTATTATTTCTCTAGAATAGTTCTAGAACGTCGGCTCGGACGGGTCAGCGCGGTCATTAATTAAAAGGGGTGAGAACGTGGAGTTGATCGGGAAAGTTCCTGTTCGAGCTCGGCGGGGAAGACCGAAATTGCTTACCGAAGAGCAGATCGCCGAGGCGGCTAATCTGCGCCGTGCAGGGACCTGGAGCTTCCAGGGGCTGGCGGATCGTTTTGGCTGTAGCTTGTCGCAAATCTATAATCGAATCAAGAAAGGCCAATTTCCCGATTTACCCATACGGGCCGGGAAATTCGATCGACTAAAACAAGCGGAGTTAGTAGATTGTTACAACCATCGTCTAACCCACCGTCAGATAGCCGCCAAAATCGGCTGGACACAGAGAGAAGTTGGACGTCGGCTTTCTCAACTCTTTAACAGCGGTCAGCTAACTAAAAGAGGGGCACGTCCCAAAAAATGCTCCCAAAAGTCGGTGCGCCGCCAATCTGACGAGAAGAGAGCCGAAATCGCGGCCTATTTTCTGGATAAGGAGCCGCTTAGGTCTATCGGTGAATTAGTGTCCTTGCCGATTTCGCATGAGTCGGTCAGACAGCTTCTGGCAGAAGCTGGACTCAATCCAGAGACGCGGCGGCAGCTTACTTGGGAAGTAACTGGGGAAGTGACTATCCAGGAGGCGGCAGAGCTTCTTAAGGTTGGAATTACTACTGTCTACGTTCGGGTAAGAAACGGCACAATCCAACCGTCGGATCGCCGACCACTTCGGTTTACCCTAGCAGAAGTGGAGCGGTTGATGGAGGCGAGGCAGTGTTCTATCTGCCAGCAACCGTTTCATCTTAAGAGATGGGGTAATCCGCAGAAAACCTGTGGTCAGCCATCGTGCGTGCGGGCTAACACAATGGCCTCTCTACGCGCCTGGACGGCTGACGCCGTCGTTGTCGGGTTTGTGCCATTAGGCGAAGCGATCGAAGTGGCTGGAGTTAGCGCTGTCATGTTCTGGCAGCTTGTCCAAGCTGGGGCAATCCCAAAGATCGGCTCCGGCCGAAGGCATTACCAATACTCCCGGGCTCACTGTCAGACAGTTCGGCACTACCGCGAGAAGAACCAGCTGGCCGTCACCCCGCTTCGGGCTAGGAAAAACTCCTAGCCCTTTTGCTAGATTATTACATCTTCCAACCATATCGCACCCCTGGGGTGCGATATGGGTAACTACCTGCCAGGATTGACATCTGACGGCTCGGGGGGAATTTTTAACCAACTAACAGTAAAAATAGAGGGGCTTGACAACATAGATAATAACTCGTAATTTGACGAATGAGTGGTAAAAAGTGGAATGAAGTGGGGAAAAGTGGATAATCGCCTGGGGCTCGTATCTCCGACGACAAGCGTTCGAGATAACCTGGCTACAGACGCCGTTTTCAAGACTTTAATTAAAAGAAAAGGTATACGTAACGATGTACGTTTCTCACAAAAGTTCGAAATAAAAAACGATGTTTCTCGGAGAATACAAACACAGTCTGGACGCCAAGGGGCGAATTTCGATTCCGGTCAAGTTTCGATCGGAGTTAGGTTCGTCGGCGATTGTTACCAAGGGCCTCGAAGGGTGTTTGTCTCTTTACCCCAAGAGTGTTTGGGAAGAGATGGCTGAAAGAATTGCCAGTTTACCGATTTCATCCGCTAGCGCCCGGTCGTTTAGCCGACTGATGCTTTCCGGCGCGATGGAGGTTGAAATCGACAAATTGGGTCGAGCTCTCTTGCCAAGTTACCTCCGCGAATATGCCGGAATTGACGGCGAAGCGGTGATGGCCGGGCTCTATAACCGCGTCGAGATTTGGGATAAGAAGACCTGGGAACAAGTTACTAAAGACGCTGAAGCTCGGTCGGCAGATATCGCCGAAGAGCTAAAGGAATGGGAAATATAAATGCAAATCTCACTCCGACCAAAGGGAGAAGCGAGCGTAGCGACAAAAATCAAATCTGACTGTGAACAAGGTGAAAAGCGATTCGGAGCGACAAAGTTACAAATTTTCTGGCTCAATTTCGACCGAGCCAAATCAATTTTTGAAGACCAGAGGTGGGGGATACTGTAAATGGGTTCCCTCGAGTGGTTTGAAATGTAATTTCAACATTACAACAGGGCCTTGAAATCAGTTTTCAGGGAGGGCTGTCGGGTTGCTCTAACCTTATACTTAGGGAGGACATTATCCCCGGCAGACATGACTGATTTTCAGCCCCCTGCCATCTGGCCAAAAAAGGATATGCACTTAAACAAATTATGACAGAAAAATCGGTTCACCGAAGTGTCCTCATTAGCGAAGTAATCAACCTAATCCAGCCAAAATCTGGAGGAATTTATCTTGACGGGACGTTCGGTGGTGGCGGTCACACCCAAGCGATACTCGAAGCGAGTTGGCCGCTGGGACGAGTGGTGGCAGTCGATCGCGATCCTGAAGTCAAAGAATTCGCCGAGCCGCTGAAGGAGCAATATGGCCAACGATTCAGTTTCCAGATTCTGGGCTACGATCGAGTCGATCGGTTAGAAACTCAATTTGACGGCGTACTCCTCGATCTTGGCTTATCATCCGACCAATTGGACAGATCGGGTCGGGGCTTCAGCTTCGCTCGCAACGAGCCGTTGGATATGCGTTTTGACAGTCGAGGCGGTCAGACGGCCTCACAATTTCTCGGTCAAGCATCGCCGATTGAATTAGAAAGAATCTTTCGGGAATACGGCCAAGACCGACACGGCGGTCAGCTCGCCCGCAAAATTGCCCTCCGACGCCGAAGTGAGCCAATTCGAACAACGTTCGATTTAGTCAGCGTTGTCGGCACGACTCAACCGAAAGTCCTGGCAAAAATCTTTCAAGCCCTGCGAATTGCTGTCAACGATGAGCTAACTCGACTGTCACACGGGCTAAGAGTAGTGACTGAATGTTTGAAG
Source organism: uncultured Candidatus Saccharibacteria bacterium (assembly GCA_964362925.1). GTDB lineage: Bacteria > Patescibacteriota > UBA1384 > 2-12-FULL-50-11 > 2-12-FULL-50-11 > JANLIQ01. The sequence continues at coordinate 3,354 of CAYIGA010000009.1, forward strand.
TCAAATGGGCTGCTAGCAGTGATCAGCTTTCACTCGCTTGAAGATAGGATCGTCAAGGAATTTATTCGTAGCCATTTAGAGCCAATTACCAAAAAACCGATTGTGGCCGCAGATAGCGAAATTTTTATCAACCCGCGAGCTCGTTCGGCTAAGTTACGGGGAGGAATCAAAAGATAATTTCCAAAATCATAAACTAAAAAGGGGAAATGCACTTACAACGAAACAGAATTTACCGCAAACAGGTTTACAAAACAGGGAGTATTTTTAGCGTTGGCCCAACCACCGCCCGTTACTTAGTCTTGCTTTTATTGGGCGTATTTTCCTTGCTATTTTTAGTTCAAGCCACTCAAGGGGCGCAAATGTCGGTCGATATCCGCGCCGAAGACAAACTAGAGGGCGATCAAAGTAAGGAAATGACGACGCTTGAGGTTCAATCTAGCCGTCTCCAGTCGCTCCAAAACTTAAATCAATTTGCCGCCAGTCAGGGGTTAATACCAATTGGCACTCCCGAAACGCTCATCCTACCGAGTCCGTAAGTTCATGGTTGAATTGATTGGATGACTCCCAGAGCCAAGCTTGAAAGAGCCGGAATTCTTTTTTTCAGCCTTTTTTTTAGTGGCGGTGTGATTAGTTTTGCCCTGTTTCAAAAACAAATTCTCGAACACAAACAATACGCCGCGACGTCAGCGGCCCAGTCGGAAAGTTTGACTAACCTGCCAGCTCAAAGAGGTCGGATTTTTGCCAAGGATCGCGATAAAAAATTAGTTAATTTGGCGGTCAGTGAGTGGCGATACAGTCTGGTAATTTCCCCACAATTAGTTAAAGACAAGCAAAAATTTGCCAACCTCCTGTCGGCTGATTATCCAAAACTACCGCCTTCGGACATCTTAGCCAAAGTTAGTAACGATAAAGTCTTTGTTATTCTCGCCAAAGGGCTGTCAATCGATGAAGCGGAAAAGATTAGTCAACAGGACTATCGGGGTGTTAGTCTAATGCCGCAACTAGCCCGATCTTATGCTGAAGGTGATGCCATTGCCGCCCAAGTTCTAGGATTTGTTGGCGCCGATGGCCAGGGAAAATATGGTGTCGAAGGAGTCTGGGACAACGAATTGCGCGGTCAGGCCGGATCGCAGAAGCAAAAAAATGATTCATTTGGTCAGCTGATAGACGTTTTGGGCGGCAAGGATTCAACGCCTGGGCAGGATCTGATTCTAACGCTCGACTACAACCTCCAGTACATCGTCGAAACTAAACTCAAAGAGTCAATCGATAAATATAAAGCCGATAGCGGCTCAATAATTGTTATGGAACCAAAAACCGGCGCTATTTTGTCCTTGGCCAGTCAGCCAACTTTTGATCCTAATAATTTTTCCAAAGTGCCAACCGAAGAGCAATATAAATTTCTCTCGCCAGCCGTCAGCAACACTTACGAGCCGGGTAGCGCTATGAAGCCAATTATGATGGCCGTAGCCTTAGACGTCGGCGCTGTCACGCCTGATACAACCAATGTCTTTGGTTCGAGCTTGACGGTCCTGGGTAAAACCATTACCAACGCCGAGGGTAAGGTTTACGGTAAGGAAAATATGTCTCAAGTGTTGGAAAATTCCGATAACGTAGCGATGGCTTGGCTTAGCTCTCTTGTTGGCGCCAAAGTCGAGCGTGATTATTACACTAAATTTGGCTTTGGCGCCAAATCCGGAATCGATCTGATCGGTGAGTCGACGGGCATTTTGCAGGACGTTAAGGAGTGGAATGAACTTCTGCGCTCGACCGCCGCGTTTGGTCAGGGGGTGTCGGTTAGCGTACTCCAGCTGGCGACTGCCTATGCCGTGATCGGTAACGGCGGCATCTTGGTGACGCCTCATTTAACCGAAAAAACTATTCTAGGCGACAAAGTCAAGATCCCGGAGCATCCAACTCGCGGCCAGGTAATCAAACCTGAAACAGCCCGACAAGTTCAAAGTATGTTAGAAAATGTCGTCCTCCGCGGCCACGGCAAAAGAGCTAAAGTTGATGGCGTCCGAGTTGGTGGTAAAACCGGCACCGCCCAAGTCCCCGATCCTCAAGGCGGCTACTACAGCGATCGAACAATCGGATCTTTTGCCGGGATGTTCCCGCTTGACGACCCAAAGTTTGTAATGGTCGTTCGACTGGATAACCCGAAAACCGTTAAATTCGCCGAGTCCTCGGCGGCACCAACTTTCGGCGAAATTGCCGAGTGGATAGCTAATTACTACCAATTGCGGTAGCATATCTACAATGTGGAAGTTGTATCTAGCTCTATCATCGTTATTATTTATCTTCGCAATGGTTATGCTTTGGCGTAAAAACCCAAAGAGTTTCGTTGCCATGGTGGCATCTCTTACTTCTGGTGCGGTGTATTTCACAATAATTAATTTGTATTATCCAACGGAACTTGAAGGTTTTGGATTTTTGGGCCATCTGGCCGTGGCGTCAGTGGTGGTTGGGTTATTCGGATGGCTTGGGGGGGTCGTTGCTGGTATGCTAATTAAAGAAAGGTAGCTAGCTATTAGCATTTAACAGATGGTCGTGCGGCTCGACAATCCAAAAACCGTTAAGTTTGCTGAATCGTCAACCGCCCCAACCTTTGGCGAGATCGCCGATTGGATGGCGAACTATTACGGTTTGCGTCAACGCAAACCGAGGATCAAGAATTTGGAAACAAGAATCAAGAATATCGATCTTGCCGGCTCTTCTTAATTCTTCATTCTTGATTCATAATCTGATTAATGGACTTTAGATCATCAATTTTATGGTGGGCGGTGAAGAGGCGAGTTGCCAAAGACCGACCGTTTATAATCGCCATCACTGGCTCAATTGCTAAAACCTCAACCAAAGTGGCGATCGGGGCCGTCTTAGGCCGCGCTTACCCCAGTCAAGTTCGAGTTGGCTTTGGCAATCTCAATAGTTTTTTGGGCGTGCCGCTGGCGATTCTCGATTTTAAGGTTGATTTTTACCGCCAACACATTACCTGGCAGTGGCTTTGGCTCTTGATATTGGCGATCTGGCGCGGTTTATTTACGGGCTTGCCGAAGTATTTAGTTTTGGAATTCGGCGCCGATTATCCGGGTGATATTGAACAACTTGCTAAAATGCTGCCACTTGACGGCGCGATAATCACGCTGATTGGACCGGCTCACTTGGCCAATTATCTCTCGATTGAAGCGATCGCCGAAGAGAAAGCCAAAATTCTTACGGCCATTAAGCCGGGTGGCTGGGCTCTAGTCAATAAAAATGACCCATATCTAAATAAACTAACACTGAAGGACTGTCCTTCAGAGATGGTTGCAACAAAAACCGAGGATATTGCCATCAATTTCGCCCGGGCTGTTGGCGAAAAAATGGAGATTAGTACTGATCTTATAAACGATGCCTTGGCGGTTCTGCCTCGTTCAGAGGGTCGGCTTCAACTCAAAGATTTAGGTTCAGTAAAGTTATTGGATGACTCTTACAACGCCAATCCGCTCTCAATGGCCGTTGCCCTGAAAGTCTTAGCCAAACTGCCTGGCCGGAAAGTGGCGATTTTGGGTGATATGCTTGAACTAGGCGTCAATGAGAGAAAATTTCACCAAGAGATTGGTCGGTTGGCGGCCGAAAAGTCTGACTTAGTCATTGGTATTGGCCAGTTAGCGAAAGAGTACGACGGCTCAAATTGGTATCCTGACTCGATGACTGCCGCTAATGAGCTATTGAGGATGAATACGAGCAAACAAAGTGAACGACTCTTTTCAGTTTTACGGGAAGGTGATACTGTGCTGGTTAAAGGATCACACGGTGTTCATATGGAAATAATTGCCAAAGCGATCGAAAAAAACTATAAAAAATAATGAATTTTCTTAACGGCGCCGATCTAGCCCTAGCGAAAACTTTTTGGCTGGCGACGCTATCTTTCTTAGTGGCAATTTTGTGGACGCCGATATTCACCGATTTCTTGTACAAAAATCGACTCGGCAAAAAAATTAGACAAACTGGATTTGACGAAAAGGCGGCGCCGATATTCTACTCTTTACATCGGCACAAAGAAAATACGCCAACAATGGGTGGGCTCCTGATTTGGATTACGGTCGCCGTTATTACCATGGTCATGAACTTGAGTCAGGCTCGAACTTGGCTACCTCTATTTGTCCTTGTTTCAACTGGGCTAGTTGGGGCGGCTGATGATCTTTTAAACATTTTTGGTGTCGGTCCCAATCGCGGTGGCTTGCGATTTCGGTGGAAGCTCATTCTCTATGCCGTTATCGCCTTGATCGGCGCTTGGTGGTTTTACTCAAAGCTTGGCTGGAACGTTTTATCGATTCCTGGTTTGGGTCAGATTGAAATTGGCGCCTGGTACATCCCGCTCTTTGTCTTTGTTTTGGTCTTCACCACCTTTTCGGCTAACGAAACCGACGGTCTGGATGGCTTGGCCGGCGGGGTGATGGCCTCAGCTTTTGCCGCCTTCGGCATTATCGCTATTGTCCAAGGAAAACCGGAGTTAGCCGCTTTTTGTGGGACGGTTTTAGGGGCACTTTTGGCTTTCCTTTGGTTCAATATTTACCCAGCTAGATTTTTTATGGGCGATACCGGCGCGATGGCGTTGGGGATGACACTGGGAATATTAGCTTTCTTGACCGACACAGTCGTTCTTCTGCCGATTATTGGCTTCGTCTTATACGTCGAAGGTTTTTCGGCCGCTGTCCAGATTGCTTCCAAAAAATTTCGAGGCGGTAAAAAGATTTTTCTCTCGGCGCCGATTCATCATCACTTTGAAGCTATTGGCTGGCCGGAGCCACGAATCACGATGCGCTTCTGGATTATATCTGCGGTTTCGGCTATGACGGGGCTGTTTGTATTTCTCGTTAGCCGGTAGCTACAGGGCGACCAGTCAATAATGGAGAAAGATATTAGTAGACTGGCGAAGGAGTGATCTTCTTGGTCAAGGAAAATCTCGGTAAAGAACAGTCCGTTCCCGTGAAGGTTAACATTAACAAGTAGAGGACTGTCCTTCAGTGTTAAGTTATCAATGTGGAGTTAAAGTTGACCGAGTCTGTTTCCCCCACCTCATATCTGGCATACTCTTTCTATGCGAATAACTTCGTGGCCGGACTTGGCTGGGGCGAAAGTGGCGTTACTAGGGGCGGCGCTGGAGAACGCCAGTTTAATTCCCCACCTCTTGCGCCACGGCGGACATGTCACGATTTGCGAGTGGAATCAGGCGCGAGCCGAGAGTGTCCGGGAGACTTTTCCGAGCGTTGAGCTCTCTTGTGGCGATAGCTACCTCGTCAATCTAAATAAGTTTGATGTTCTGTTTCGCTCACCCGGCTTCCCGGTTGCCACCGTCGACAAAGCTCTGCAAAAACTGACGACAAAACCATTGGTCAGTTCGGCAACTGATCTGTTTTTAGCTCTAACCAAGTCCGTAGTAATCGGGGTGACGGGCAGTAAAGGCAAGGGGACAACTTGTACAATGATCAGCTCGATCTTAGACGCCGCCGGCAAAGACGTCGTCGTCGCTGGTAATATCGGTCGGCCGATTTTTGATCTTTTCAATGATTTAACCAAAGATACGGTCGTAATTTTGGAGTTATCAAGCTTCCAGTTGGAAGATCTAAGACATTCTCCCGATATTGCCGTCATTTTGGCCATTACCGAAAACGACCATCTAGCTCCGCTCTCGGCCGATAGCCCCAATTTTCACGCCTCCGTTAACGACTATGTCGCCGCTAAAGCCCACCTAACCATTTTTCAATCGACTAACAACCATCTGGTTTACGTAGCTGACAATGATCTGACAATGAGCATAGCCGACACCACTAAAGCGAAGAAAATATCTGTTTCGCAAATATCAAAAGAGGCTGATTTTTTTGTCGATCAAAATGGCGTCGTTTGGACCAAGAATAGAAAGCTAGTCGATCTGTCAAAATTGGGTCTGCGTGGCCAACATCTTTTTCTTAATATGACTGTGGCGATTACTGTCTCGTCAATTTTTAACTGTCGCGAGGTTGACATCATTCAGGGTATTACTAACTTTCGGCCACTGCCCCACCGGCTAGAGCAAATTGCCGCCAAGGCTGGAATTATTTTCGTCGACGACTCCTACGCCACGACGCCAGATGCGACAATCGCCGCTATTAGAACCTATGACCAGCCGATTGTTTGGCTGGCCGGTGGCTCGTCTAAAGGAGCGACGTTTGACGAACTGGCCCAAGCGGTGGCAGAATCGACTGTTAAGGAGGCGATTTTAATCGGCCAAGAGGCCAACAAGATTAAAGAATCACTGTCGCACTTTGCCCAAAATATACCAGTAGAAACGCCTAAAACCCTAACTGATGCGGTAAAGCTGGCTAAAAAGATCGTCCAAAAAGGTGATGTCGTATTGCTCTCGCCAGCTTGTGCCAGTAAAGATATGTTCGCCAACGCCGCCGAACGTGGCGATCAATTTCAAAAGTTAGTTCAAAATTCAAATCTCAAATCTCAAAATAATGAATCTTGAATCACATTTTTGGATTTTGAATTGTTACTTTGAGGTTTGCATTTTGAGATTTAAATTAGCCGATGAGTCAATTTAAACTCCGTCGTAAAATTGATCCGACGATCCCGATTTTAACTCTGGTCTTATCAGTTTTTGGACTAATAATGATTCTTTCCTCATCACAAATTCAGGCCGCCCACAATTCCGGCAATGCCTACTATTTCTTTATCCGCCAGTTGATCGCCTGGTTAATCGGCGCCAGCGCCTTCTTTTATTTTATGAAAATACCGCTAGAGACGCTTTATCAAAACCGGACCGGATTTTTAATCATTATCTTGATTCTGTTAGGGTTGGTATTTTTACCAATTATCGGACCAAAGATTGCTGGAGTTCACCGCTGGATTGATCTCGGCTTCTTTCGTTTTCAACCGGCTGAAGTGGCTAAACTGCTTTTAATACTTTACTTTGCCGGTAATCTGGCGGCCAAAGGGCGCGATACGGAGGATCCAATCAAGGTGCTCATACCGTTTATCTGTGTTCTAGGACTAGTGGTTGGCTTGATTATATTTCAGCCGGACATGGGGACGGCCTTGGTAATTATTATTACCTCGCTGGCCGTCCTATTTATCGCTGAAGCCAATATTTGGCAGTATATCGCCTTAATTTTTGTCGGTGTCATGGCATTACTACTGATTATTTATATTGCGCCCTATCGAGTCTCCCGTCTGAACGCATTTTTGAATAAAAATACTTCTCAACAAGACAAACTGGGGAGCGCCTACCACGGAATCCAAGCCAAAATCGCCATCGGAACCGGCGGTTTGTGGGGGGTGGGGTTTGGCCGAGGGACAAGCAAATACTCATTTTTACCGGAATCACACAACGACTCGATTTTTGCCGTCATTGCCGAAGAGCTTGGTTACCTACGAACGATGCTGGTCTTGCTCGCTTACTTTTATCTGGCCTGGCGGGGCTATTTAATTACTCGCGCCGCTAATAGTCGCTATGTATTGTTGCTCGCCGCCGGTATTACGACAGCCATCATCGGACAGATGTTAATAAACGTCGGTGGGATGCTCGGGGTCCTACCGCTAACTGGTGTCCCCTTGCCACTGATCTCATATGGTGGTACGTCTTTGATTGTGACGATGGCAATGCTCGGGCTATTAACTAATACATCCAGGGAGACTAAAGATTAAATATGAAAGAAAATTATCAATCATGTCACTGACAGGGGGGCTTCTCGTCGAAGACTCGAAGTCATTTTTCGATTTTTCAATTAATTATCAGTAATTCAATTTTCAAGCTGATAACTGAAAACTTAGCAAGATGGAAGATAAACAATCTCGACAAAACATAACTTCACCAATCTTACTTGTTGGTGGTGGCACTGGCGGTCATATTTTTCCGTTGGTGGCAATCGCTGAAGAGCTGGCCGGGCGAAAAATTCCTTTCATTTTCGTTGGTGGTAAGGTCGGGCGAGAGCGTCAGCTTTGCCAAGAATACGGCTGGAAATTTGTCGGCCTTTCCGCCGGTAAATATCGCCGTTACTGGAGCTTCAAGGCATTTGGCCAAAATATAGTCGATCTTAGTCGTATGGTCAGCGGTTTTATTGAGGCAATAAGTTTATTACTCCGTTCCCATTCAAAGGTGATTTTCAGCAAGGGTGGTTACGTCGCCCTACCAGTGGTAATGGCCGCCAAATTGCTTGGGCGCCGGATTATTATCCACGAGTCCGACTCGGTTATGGGACTAACCAATAGAATATCAACGCGCTTAGCGGCACAGATCTTAACGGCTTTTTCCCCATCAGTTTTTCCCCATCACGACGGTCGGTTTGAACAGGTTGGTATCCCGATCCGTCGGATCTTGCGACAGGCCGCCAATTTACGGGGGGTTCGGAAATCGCGACCGTTAATTCTTGTTATTGCCGGTATCCAAGGTTCAAAAGCGATAAATCGCCTTGTAGGCGAAGCGCTGATTGGGTTGATTGAAGTGGCCGATATTATTCACATCACTGGCGAAGCCGAGATCCTCCAGCACGAGTTAATCGCTCGTCAGTTAAGTCAAAAGCTGAAAAACGCTTACCGGCCATTTGCCTTTATCACCCGGGAACTGCCCTATTATTTTCAAAGTTCTGATTTGGTTGTTAGTCGCTCGAGCGCCACAACCATTGCCGAAGCCGCCTTGTTTTCCAGAGCCATGTACCTAATTCCTTTACCAAGTTCTGCCGGCAACCATCAATTAGCCAATGCAGTCCACCTTCAAGCGGCCGGGGCGGCGGTTTTGCGAGAGGAAGGTTTTCTAACGGCCGAAAAATTTACCGAGGACATCAAACGACTTCTGGCCGATAAAGCCCAACTGCAGAACTTAGGGACTCGTCTTAATCGCTACTTTAACGAACAGAACGCTGTCGAGCGAATTGTGACGATTATCACGACCGGGGAAAAAAAATAAGAATAAAATGATCCAAACCCCAATCAGCCAAATCCCAAACAAATTACAACTAGCCAAGGCTACAAGCGGTTTTGGTGCTTGGAATCTGAATCACGACTTACGGAGTAATGTTGGATTGACAGGTTTAATATCACGTCGTGTTCTCACGGCTTACTCCCTGCAGTCCGTAAGTCGTGTCAATAATTGTTTGGAGTTTGGATATGTCGCTTTGTTCGCTTTTGACACTCGTTCAAAGTTGGGATTTGGGGATTTGACTTAATCATGGCTAAAAAGAACGACTCGAATAATCGACTTCACTTCATCGGCATCAAAGGTATGGGAATGTCGGGTCTGGCTATTATGGCTAAACAAATGGGTTACGCCGTTACTGGCAGTGACTCCGCCGAAGAGTTTCCAACCGACGAGGTTTTGCGTCAAAGCAACATCACCGTTCTTAACAACTTCACTGCCGCTAATCTTACAGACAAACCGCGGATTGTCTTATCGGCGGCTTACGGATTAGGTAATCCGGAAGTGAAAGAAGCTCATCGGCTTCGGCTGGAAGTCAAGACGTTTTCCGAAATCCTCGGCGAACTGATGGCCCATTTTGAAGGCATTGGTGTGGCCGGTATTCACGGTAAAACGACGACGACGGCGATACTGGCATTTATCTTACAGGAGGCAGGCTTCGCCCCGTCCTATATGATCGGCGCGCCGTACATACCAGGTTTACCGGCCAACGGTCATATTGGCCAGGGGAAGTATTTTATCGTCGAAGCCGACGAGTATAAAAAAAGCGAAGAAAGCAACGAGCCAAAGTTTTTAGATTTTCCGTTGAAACACGTCATTGTTACCAGCATCGAACTTGATCATCCGGATATGTATCAAACCGCCGAGGAAGTCTACCAAGCCTTCTACCGTCTGTCAGTCAAAATTCCTCGTGCTGGCACAATTATTGCTTGTATCGACTGGCCGCTGGTTCGCCGTTTAGTTAATCGACGAGTCGATCGTCACTGCTTGACCTACGGACTCGATTCTTCGGCCCAATTTAAGGTTATTGATATTATCGAAGCTGAAATAATGTCTTTTAGTATTCTCTACGAGGAGAAAAAAATTGGACCTTTTACCACTAAATTGGCTGGCGTCCATAACGCTCTCAATGCCACCGCGGCGATTATTACCGCTCGGCATTTAGGCGTGACGGAATCGGTGATTAGCCGTGCTCTTCAGAAGTTTGTCTCACCAATGCGTCGATTTCAAGTATTAGGCGAGTACAATGGAGCGGTGGTGATTGATGATTACGCCCATCATCCGACTGCGGTTAGGGCTGTCATTGACGCCGCCAAAAAGCGTTATCCGACTAAAAATATCATTGTTGTCTTTCAGCCCCACACCTATTCAAGAACAGGCAAGTTATTAAACGAGTTTGCCGATAGCTTAGTCGGTGCCGATAAGGTTATTTTACTTGATATCTTCGCTTCGGCTCGGGAAAAATCTGGGTACGTCACGATTGAAGATTTAATTAAAGTCCTCAAACCCCTCAAACCGGACCTAGAATACCGACCAACCACACTCGAGGTGGCTAAACTACTCAGTGGGTTTATCGATGGCAATGATCTGGTTTTACTTCTGGGGGCGGGTGATGTTTACAAAATTTATCAACAATTGTCGCCAATTGATTCCTAAAAGGGTGATGATTAGGAAGATTTTGGCCTAACATCGATGAGACGAGGGGCGAGAAACCCGAAATTATTTGGCAGTAGTTACGTTGTCCCGCCTCGTTCGAATAATCAACCACTTTTAAGCCGGTCGTGGCGGGCGATCATCATCGTTATCTTCGTTGTCGGATCGGTAATTATATTTGCCACTTTACCTGTTTGGCGCTTAAAAACAGTTGAATTGCTGAACGATCAAAACGAACTTGTTGCTGGGGAGTTGAATAATCTACTCGGCCAGTCAATTTTTTCCTCGTCCGTGTCACGATTGATTGATAAGACACGAAGCGATCTTAGTGTCTCTGATTTTGTCTGTCGCCGTGGTCTACCCGCCACCCTTCGTTGTACCTTAAAGCTTCGAACGGCTGAAATTATCTGGAAAACTGGCCAAACAGAATATCTGGTAGATTTTCGCGGCGTTCTGTTTGCTATTAAATCAACTAATCAACTCGAACTAACTGAGTCGGAATCCGACCCGGAAGGAGCGAACTCACAACTGTTAGTGGTCGAAGACACTAAACTTCAGCCGATTAAACTCGGCTCTGTCGTCGCCAGTCCCGAAATAATAAATCAGTACCGACAGCTCGTTGAACTATTGGCGGGCAAACAGCTTCCCGTTAAGACCCTTTTACTGAATGAGTCGCTTTATCAAGTGACGGCTATTATTGAGCGCCCTGGTAAGACCTCAATTCAGGGTTTGTTTTTGCTCTCGGGTGATGCCAACGCTCAGGTTGAAACAGTCGTGGCAATTATTTCGACTAAGGGCGACAGTATTACCGAGCGCCTTGACGTCCGGGTGCCTGGTTATGTCTATACAAAATGAAAGCGAGTACAAATTCGATTTGTTCGCTGGGCTCACAAAATGACTAAGTTAAAAGCTAAAAATCAAAACTACAATTCAAAACTACAATTCAAAACTCAAAACCTAGTATTGATTAATTTTGAGTTGGCTTGATGGAAGAAGACTCCTTCTTTCAACAAAAGAAGTGGCAAGTTTACCAACGTCAGGACAAGAAAACGCTCCTGGAACATTTATGTCAGATTCGCCGGATCGATTCTAGGGAGCTGGAGATGGACTTTATTACCCACCTCCACGATGCCAACCTTTTGCCCCAGATGGATAAGGCCCGAGCTTTAATAGTCAGTGCCGTCAGGGAAAAATGGCCAGTGGCGATTTTTGGTGATTATGACGCCGACGGGACACCAGCCGCTACGCTTTTGGCGTCGGTCTGCCAGCGACTCGGTCTGATCTTTGAGGTTTATCTACCGACCCGCCAAACGGGTTATGGCTTAAGCGACCAATTTGTCAAACCGATTGCCGAGCAAGCTAAACTCCTAATTACCGTCGACACCGGCATTACAGCGGTTGATACAATTAATAAACTGAAAAGTCTGGGCGTCAAAACTATTATTCTTGACCACCATCTGCCGCCTTCCGGCCTCTCCGGCAAAGGTGTTTTGCCGCCGGCTGAGGCGATCGTTGACCCATTTTTAGCCAACTCAAAATATCCGTTTCCCAATATCTGTGGCTGTACGCTGGCTTACAAGTTTGCCACCGCTCTAGCCAAAGATTTTCCGGTTCAATTGACGGAGGGCTTTCTCAAGTGGCAGTTGGATTTAGTCGCTATTTCGACGGTCGCCGATATGATGGAAATGCGCGGCGAGAACCGGCCATTGGTCAATTTTGGCCTACGAGTGCTGAAGAAAACTCGTCGACCAGGTTTGGCGGCATTAATCCGAGTATCGGGACTAAATATCGATAATTTGAATACTGGTTCTTTGGGATTTACAATCGGACCACGACTCAATGCGGCCGGGCGGTTAGGTGATAATCGGCCGGTTTACGAATTACTATCAACAACCGATTCAATTAGAGCCGAGCAACTTGCTCGGCAGATCGAAAAATTCAATCAAGAACGACAAGAATTAGTCGCGACGGTTCTTTCCCAAGCCCAAAAAGTAATTTGGCAGCAAAATAAATTTAGTGATTTCGTCTATGTGATTACCGGTATTGATTGGCCGTCTGGTGTCGTTGGTTTGGTGGCGGGCAAATTAGCCGAAAAATATTACCGGCCGGTAGTGGTTGGCGCTCATTCGAACGGTCAAATTAGAGCCAGCGCCCGCTCGGTTGGTAAATATCCGATTATCGACGGCTTAACCGCCGCTAGAAATCAACTGATCCAATTCGGCGGTCATCGTCAAGCGGCGGGATTGACGGCAAGTCAAGAAAAATGGCAGCAGTTCGCCATCGAGCTGAAGGATCATGCCGAGCAATACCTCGACGGCGTCCTGCCTCAACCGTCATTGAAAGCCGACGATTTTTTAACTCTGGCCGAGGCGACTCTGTCACTGGCGAATTCGCTCTCGACACTTGAGCCCCACGGTTTAGGCAATCCGAAACCGACTTTTATCATTCGCGATGTTGAGTTCAAAGACGCTCAAGTGATTGGTGAGACTAAAAAACATCTCCGCTTGACACTAGCTAAAGATTCCAAACAACTGCCAGCGATCGGCTTTTCGCTGGCGGAGAAATTTAGGACCCACAAATCTAATCGGGCTGACGTCGCCGGCCATTTAACCGCCAATGTTTGGAACGGAAAAAGCAGTGCCCAATTTCAATTAATTGACTTCAAAGTGGTCGGAAGTGATATACCGATAGTAGAGTACAGTCGGCGGGATACGCCTCGTAAAGCTCGCGGTATGGTATACCGTTCGCTATGAAGGGTAGTAAAACCACTTTTGTTTGTTTGAGCTGTCAGCAACAATTTCCCCGTTGGTCGGGCAAGTGCCCGAATTGTGGGGAATGGAATACCTTGGCGGAAGAGCGCTTTGACGCGGCTGAGAATGCCAATCAATCCGAGCCGGCTCAACTGCTGGAAATAAGTCAAATTAAATTGGACGATGTCCAGCGACTGAAAAGTGACTTGAAAGAGTTCGACCAATGCTTGGGCGCTGACGAACCGGGCATTGTGCCGGGATCGGTCATCCTGATCGCCGGTAGTCCGGGCGTCGGTAAGAGTACCCTTCTGCTACAGGTGGCTAGCAGTATTGCTAATTCACTCTACTTTTCAGCCGAAGAATCTTTGGCCCAACTGAAAATGCGCGCCGTTCGACTAGGTATCTCCAAAAACAGTCTTCTTGTTTCAGCGGAACGGGACGTCGGCCGAATCCTCGCCGCCGTTCGGGCCAACCAGCCCAAACTGGTCGTGATCGATTCGATCCAAACGGTTTTCGACGAGACGATGGCCGGCACGCCCGGTTCGTTAGTTCAGGTGAGAGAAATCGCTTGGCGTTTGGCTCAATTTGCCAAGCAACAGGTGATCGCTTTTATCATCATTGGCCATATTACTAAAGACGGGGCAATCGCCGGTCCGAAGGTTCTCGAACACTTAGTTGACGCGGTTTTATATTTAGAAGGCGAAAAGCGAACTGGCTTGCGTCTCCTCCATGTCGAAAAAAATCGCTTCGGACCGCTCGACGAGGTCGGTATTTATCAACTGACCAAGGATGGTTTTAAAGCCGTTCCAGACCCGGGCAAATTATTTGCCTCGTTGATTACCGAAAAACTTCCCGGCCGAGCGTTGACGATTACCGCCGAGGGTAGCCGATCGTTTTTGGTCGAAATCCAAGCCTTGTCAACCAAGACTAGTTTTGGCTATCCGAAACGATCCTGCCAGGGCATCGACCCCAATCGCCTCAACGTCATCCTGGCGGTTCTGGAAAATCGTCTCAATATTCCAGCCAATCTTTACGATATTTTTATCAACGTCGTTGGTGGCTTTTCGCTCAAAGACCCGGGGATAGATCTGGCTATTGCCGGAGCAATTATGTCGTCGCTGACCAAAAAAGTCTTGCCCGATAACGTTGTCCTGATCGGCGAAATGGGCTTACTCGGCGAAATTCGCCCCGCCCATAACCTGACGAGTCGAATCAAAGAAGCCAAACGACTCGGCTATCAGCCCAACACTAAAATCATTTCGCTCAAACAAATGGCTGCCTTGTTTGGCTAACAATAGCCCTTCCAGACTTCTAAAAAATGAAAACTGAAAATTGTCTCAAGGTCCCGGCGAGTAGTAACGTTCAATGCCGGGCGACTGGTTACCAGAATCATCAACGGTGTGAAAAACAAATTTGTACGTCCCGAACAAGCCGACTAGAGAAGTGTTAGCGGTTGGTTTAGTCACTTCGACCGTTCGGTAAAGTTTGGCGTATAATAGGCCGTAGTAGACTTTTATTCGGACGAGCTTGAAGTCAGTGTCAGTCGGATTGGTCCAGGTGAAGGTGATTGACCCACCGCTCCAAACGGCCTGGAGATTATCGATCTCATTGGGTGGGTCGCTGTCGGTGGAGACGGTGAAGTTAACAATACTACTGGCATTACTCGAACCGTTGTTACTGGTGACCGTCGCTTGCAATTTGTGATTACCAGCCGACAAATTGGCCGCGTTGTAACCGATTTCGTACGGCGAAGCCGCGACGACACCAACACTAATGCTGTCAATCAAGAATTCAACTTGTTTGACGCCACTTGACGCGGCCGCAATCGCACTGATAATAAACTGGTCGGAGACATGCTGATTATTGGTTGGAGAGGTGATATTAACGTTCGGTTGGACGTTGCCACCCTGGCACTTGTCGGTTGGCGGGCGGTTATTTAGGCCGTTAGCATTGGCCCAAGCGATCACTGGTCCCTCCCAGTTGGGAAAGTTGGGTTTTTCCGAGTGAACGTTGGTGTAGGTTCGATCTTCAGCCAGCTCGTCGGCAATTGACGAATCAGCCAGCAAACCGTTTTCTTTGCAGACCCTGACCCTGACGTGAACAGTATCTTTTTCGGTCGGAACCTGCCACGAAGCAAAAATATCGGTGATCGGTTCCGAACCGTCGACTGGTAACTTGTTTGACAGACGATCAACAGTGACGTCACGGATACCATCGGGACGGCTGAACTGCTCGACGGGCAGACCCTTGTGGATAAACTCCATAAACGAATCCCAAATTGGGGCAGCGGCGATCGCCCCGCCAGCGCGATTCATCGAGCTGTTATCGTTATTCCCCGCCCAAACGCCGGTGACGTACTGGGGAGTGTAGCCGATCGTCCAGGCGTCGCGGAAGGCATCAGTCGTGCCAGTTTTGCTAGCCACCGGTCGGCCCTGAAGGGTTAAAACGCCAAGCGTCCTGCCGAAGGTTGGCTTTTTGGCTTCAACATCGCTCAAGATATTAGACATTTGATAAGCGATTTGGGGATCAAGCACCTGCCGGCCATCTTTTGGCTCTTCGTTGTTGTACGGAACCTTACCTTTGCTATCTGTGATTTTTATGACCGGCGTCGTTGGCATTAGCACGCCGTTGTTAGCAAAGACACCGTAAGCGGCGGTCAACTCCGTCAACTTAACTTCACCACCACCCAAGACTAACGCTAGGCCGTAACGATCTTTGTCGGTTAAGGTAGTAATACCAAGGTCGCTGGCATTTTTCAGAGCGTCATCAAGGCCGACCAGACCCAAGACCTTAACGGCTGGTATGTTAAGCGAGTTGCCGAGCGCCTGACGAATTGTGACAGGACCGCGAAAAGCGCCGTCGTAGTTGTCGGGTGTGTAATTGCCAAAATCGGTTCGTAGATCAAACAAAGTCGTGGCCGGATTATATTTTTCTTTAAAAGCGGCCGCGTAAACAATCGGCTTGAATGACGAACCCGGTTGGCGAGAGGCGGTGCTAACGTTAAA
Source organism: uncultured Candidatus Saccharibacteria bacterium (assembly GCA_964362925.1). Lineage (GTDB taxonomy): Bacteria > Patescibacteriota > UBA1384 > 2-12-FULL-50-11 > 2-12-FULL-50-11 > JANLIQ01. The sequence goes on from CAYIGA010000009.1 coordinate 19,700, forward strand.
AGCGCCGAATTGGGGTTGGAAGTAATCGACCGATCCGACCATGGCGATAATCTCGCCCCGCTTCGGGTCGATCGTGACCAAAGCGGCGTTAGAGGCACCGGCTCGTTTCAGAGTCGTGCTCGCCGCGTCACTGACAATTTTCTCGGCCGTTTGCTGGGCAGTTAAATCCAGCGTAGTGACAACATCAAAGCCGCCGTTTTCCACTTTTTGTTCAGCCGTTTGGGCGTCACCAAGTTCGTCGGTAAAGTGATCAACCAGCCAATCTTTAACAAAAAGAACAAAATGAGGGGCGATGATCGAGTCGCGTCGAGGGGCAAACTTTTGTTCGACTTTTTTAGCGCTCTCCGCCTCGTCACTAGTGATGTAACCCTGTTCACTCATCTGACTAATCGTTAGGTCGCGGCGAGCAATTAATCGGTCAATATTTTGACCGTAGGGCGATAAAGTTGACGGCGCTTGGGGCAGGGCGGCTAGCGTCGCCGCTTCAGCAACGGTCAAGTCTTTAGCCGATTTGTTGAAATACGACTTGGCGGCGGCTTCAATGCCGTAGTTATTGCCGCCGTAGGGAATTTCGTTCAAATACATCGTCAGAATTTGCTCTTTACTATAGAGCGCTTCTAGCTCGATCGATAAAATGGCTTCCTTTATTTTTCGGATCAAACTGTGTTTACTGTCTTTGAGGATGGCGTTCTTGACGAATTGTTGAGTAATTGTTGAGCCGCCACCGCGCGAGCCACCAAAAATAACCGCTCGACCGATTCCTTTGAGATAGACACCGTGGTGGTTATAGAAGTTTTTGTCCTCAATGGCGATGGTCGCTTCCTTGACGACCTCGGGAATATCTTTTTGGTCAATTATTATTCGCTTTTTCTCGCCGGAAATGGTGTAAAGCGGTTGGAGATTGCGGTCAAACAGCCGAGTCGATCCAACCGCCGCCAGATTGCGGATTTTACCAGGAGTCGGCAAATCTTTAGCAAACCAGGCGAACGTCATGACAATTAGGAGGATAAACCCTCCGAGCGTCCAAAGGGTATACTGGCCAGCCCGACGCCAGGTAATCTTTGACAACTCTTTTTTACTAAACAGCCGTTGCTGGAGTTTTTTTAGATTAACTGGGTTAGTGAAAGGATTACGAATAATAGGTAAGCGGAGTTTGAATTTCATAATTGGACTACCATATTCTACAAATATATACTGTTAGTATCAATGCATTCAGGCCAGGAACTTGTACTTACTTGGGCGGTCGCGGAAATCATTGACCGGGCTAGTTTAACGCGTCGTCTCAAGGGAGGCAAAAAACTGGTGGTCAAATTTGGCGTAGACCCAACTTCAGCCGAACTTCACCTGGGGCATGCCATCGTCTTAAGTAAACTCCGTCAATTTCAGAATTTAGGTCATCTGGCAGTCTTAGTTATTGGTGATTTCACCGCCAAAATCGGCGATCCAAGCGGTGTCAATAAAACCCGACCGGTTTTAAGCCAAACCGAGATTAAAGAGAATATGAAGACATATTTAACTCAAGCGGGAATGATCCTTGACCTTAAAAAAGCCCGTGTTGTCTACAATTCTAGTTGGCTAGCTAAAATGAACCTAACTGACCTACTTGGTTACGCTCAACAAATAAGTCTAAACACCTTGATTGAGCGAGAAGATTTTGCGACTCGACTTAAAGCCAAGCAATCGGTCGGCCTCCACGAGTTACTTTATCCACTCACTCAAGCGATCGATTCAGTTGAGTTGAAAGCTGACCTTGAACTTGGTGGCTGGGATCAGCGACTAAACATGTTACTAGGACGGGAACTCCAAAAGAAGCTCGGCCAAGTCCCTCAAGATATTGTTTTGGCCAGACCGCTTTTAGGACTCGACGGAGTTAAAAAGATGAGTAGCAGTCTTGGCAACTACATTGGCTTAACCGAATCGGCTGATCAAATGTTCGGCAAAGTAATGAGCATCCCCGATTCATTGATCGTCCATTACGGTGAGTTAGTGGCGCTAATGGGGATAGTTGCCGAAGTTAAAAGAAAGCTCAAAAACCTCCATCCTCGCGACCAGAAAGCCCTGGTGGCTAGCAAAATCGTCGAACTCTATCACGGACCAAAAGCGGCCAAGGCGGCTGTACAGGACTTTAACCAAACTTTTAGAGATAAAAAAGTGGCCGACTACCTAGCGGCGGAATTGCTCTTTAGTCGCCAGTCGATTTCCTTACTTGACGCGGTGGCCGAAGCGGCCGAATGCAGTAATTCCCAGGCTGGCCGGTTGATTGACCAAGGGGCAATCAACCTTAATGGTACTAAAATGATTGACCCCAACTTTGAGATCAGACTGACTGGCGAACTGATCCTCCAAGTCGGCAAGCATACATTTCGTAAACTTGGTCATCGGGCGTAAACTAAAAGATAGGATATCAGTAGATTACTAAATGACTAGAACCCTCATCCCAAAGATTGAAGGACCGAACAAATTTAAAAAATTCATCTCCCCCTATTTTAAACATTTAGCAAAAAGGCATGGGGGTTTGTTTCGAGGAGCGAATTTCGAGTTTAGAGTTTCCTCAAAGAGGGGTTTCACCTTACTAGAGTCCTTAGCCGTCATCTCGATACTCGGTGTTTTGGCGACGACGGCGATTTACACTTACACCAGCGCTACCTCGCGGAGTCGCGATGCCAGACGGAAGTCCGATCTAACAGCGATTAGTTTAGGTTTTCAAGCTCGCCATGACGTCCAAACTTGTTCTAACGCCAATGATATCGGTTATTACCCGGGACGCAATCTTGGTTGGCCAGCGGACGGACGTTGGAAATCGACAGAAATCCTCAGAACTCTCAACAACGATTGCGGATCATTTTCGGAATTTTTAATTACCGTCCCCACCGATCCAAGGGAGGGAAACGGTGGGCTAATCTACCGGTTTGATCTCTCTAATCAAAACGACGTCATCGGTCGTCATTATCGCTTGACGGCAAAACTCGAGAAAACGCCAAACGAGACCGAGCAGGCCGGTCTTGCCAGAGCCAAGTTAGTGTGGGAGAATTCATTTGGTGGGGTTGTTAATACCTTTCCCCCCGACTACAACTACATAGTCGGCAATTAGCCCCGTTTCGTCCAACTTCTTAACTCATGATTTTTGGTCAGTTACATCAGACTGTTCGTAGTGCCTATCGAAAGATTTACCAAACCGATCCGCCGCGATTCGACGTCGAATCAGCCGCTCATAAAATGTTTGGCGATTTTTCAACCAATATCGCGCTGGTCGCTAGCGCCGAGCGCGATATCTCGCCGATGATGCTCGCTCAAAAATTAGTGGCCGAGCTTGAGTCGAGTCAGGTTTTTCGTCGGGTTTCAGTCACTACCCCCGGCTTTATCAACTTCACCGTTTCCGACGAGCATTTACTCTCAACAGTCAAAGCAATTATCAAGTTACCCGACGCCATCGGTCGAAGCGATTTAGGCAAAGAAACTCGAGTCCTGGTTGAATATGTTTCCGCTAATCCGACCGGGCCGTTGACTTTGGCCAACGGCCGCGGTGCTTTTGTCGGCGAAACGATCGCCCGGGTTTTGGAGTTATATGGTTGTACAGTCATGCGCGAGTATTACGTCAACGATCGGGGCAGCCAGATCGAAACCTTGGGGCATTCAATTCAAAAAGACGACAAGGCCGAGTATCGCGGTCAGTATATAGACGAGCTAGCCAAACGAATTGTCGCTCACCCGCTCGTCTCTCGCCAAAAAGCAGCTCGACATAAAGAAAAAGATCCGTTGGCCGTTGGCGAAAAGGGCTCGGCAATTGTGATGGAGGAGATGATTAAGCCACTCCTCAAAAAAATCGGGATCAATTTTCATCAATTTTTCTCCGAATCCTCGCTTTACCAGACCGGTGTTTATAAAAAATCTTTAGAATTGTTGAAGGTCAAGGGCTACGTCTACGAAGCCGAAGGCGCGACCTGGCTAGCGACGACTCGTTTTGGCGACGACAAAGATCGAGTCTTGATCCGTTCGTCCGGCCAAGAAACTTATTTTGCCTCCGATATTGCCTATCACAGCTTTAAAATTCAGCGGGGCTACCATCGTTTAATCAATGTTGTCGGCGCCGATCATTACACCTACACGACCGAGCTAACTAAGGTTGTTGAGGGGATTTTGCGACATCATTATATGTGGGGCGGTTCGTTGGAGTGGGTGGTAACGCAATTAGTTCGCCTTATTAAGGACGGTCAAGAAATAAAAATGTCTAAACGAGCCGGGACTTACGTGGCCTTGGACGACGTTTTGGCTGAAATTGGGCCGGACGTTGCTCGATTCTTTTTTCTTAATAAAAGCACCGATACCCACTTGGATTTTGATCTCAATATCGCCATGTCCAACTCCAACCAAAATCCGGTTTTCTACATTCAATACGCTTACGCTCGCATCTCTTCTATTTTCCGCCAATTTTCCGCCTCTGACGACTTTGTTTTACCTGATAAAATAATCATCACTCACCCAATTGAACGACAGCTCCTGCTCCGGATTATCCAATTTCCCGATTTAGTCGAAGAGATCGCTGGCAATTTAGAGGTTCATCGTCTGACCCATTATGCGACCGCTTTAGCGACCGACTTACATACCTTCTACGAAACAGTTCGGGTCGTCGGCGAAGAGACGGAAATTGCTAATTCTCGTCTGGCGATTCTGAAAGCGACCAGTTTAACTATCAAAAAAACTCTGGATTTAATCGGCATTACCGCGCCCAGTCGGATGGTCGCTAAAGAGAGCTAGATAAACTTAAATGATAGATCTGACTACCGGCGGCGACCCAAAATTTGGTTGGGCTAGTTGGGTCAAGAACGATATCGGCGATTTTAGCGTTAGATACCAAAAAAATCGTACCGACTCCAGCGTCGTTGCTATCGAATAAGTAGATTGTTCGTCCAGAACCCAGAACGGTGAAAGTGGCGCCCTCGCTGGCGGCGATTTTGACCGGTCCGTCAACAAACGGCGCCTGAAATTTGGTTTTGGAGACAGTATTTCTGGCGAACTCGACTACCAAGCCGTCACTGTCGGCGATTAGAACTTTGCCGTTAATAGCGATGTCGCTAGGTTTAGCGACCAAGGACAGATTTTCGGCTTTGTTGTATATCGCTACGCCGGCTAGATCGCCAGCAAACTTATTGACTCGGTAGGTTGTTTTGGAGACAAGATTGGTCAGATAAAGATTACCCTGATAATTATCGACCAATTTTGGTCCCGTCGCCATCGGGCTTTCTTGGGTTAAGGCCAGCGGTTGATTGTTGGTGCCGTCCAGGCGCCAGATGTTGCCGGCCGTATCGGTGGCGATAATTTTTGCCTGGTCAAAGGCGGTTAGCGAGACCGGATCAGTAATCAGAGTTCTTTGGGCTATTTGGGTTAATAACGAACCGTTATTAACCCAAATCTGACCCTGACTATCTATTATGAGTAGCTGGTTGTTCAATGTCTCTAAGGCGACAATATCCCGAGGCATATCAGTGATAGTTGCTGGTTCGTCAGCGAGAAAGATTAGCTGATTTTTCAGTAAATCGGCCAACTCCGTTTTGTCCTCGTCGTCGAGTGATTGGTAGGCGTCAAGGGTAAATTTCTCGACCAAACCATTTAATAATTTATCGGCTGGTAAATCCCGGAGTTCGGTGTATAGGGATGTTTTGGTACTATTGCCTGCCTGACCGTCTCGAAATCGTTGAAAACCAATCCAGATACCAACCGCCAAAACAATAAAAATTAGAATAATTGGCAAATAGCGCTTACCCAGGCCGAGTAGTTTGGCAATCGATGTCGAATTACTTTCAGGAGGCGGATCGTCCTGGCGGAAATGATCCTTAACTAGGCTACGCCAAGTCCGGCTAATCAAACCACCGAGACGAACAACTAGCTTGGTTAAAGCACCAAAATTAATTACTAGCAAGTCTAATCGCGACCGATTTGACTTGGGTGGGCTTGACTCGCCCCAAAGGATTAATTGATTGATAGTAGAGAAGTCGGCGTTAAAATGCAAGAGCACCCCGGCCGATTTCTGATCGTTATTCAATTGGTCTAGCTGGCTAATCTTCGTCCCAATGGCCGTTACCTCATCATCCAACCAGACTTTACTGTCTAAGCCGGCCAAAATCGAGTAAAAAGTATCGTTGGCGATCAACAGCCAATCATTTTTTCTCATATCACCGCTAGTTACGGTGGCAAAATTTTCGTTGTAAGTATTTTTAGAACCGATAATAGTTGCCAATTTGCCATTTCTTTGTAGGCCAAGTTTGGCCGTACCGATGCCGGAAGAGTGAATTTGGTCTGACTCCAATAATACCGCGACAGATGAAACGGGGGACTTAGTCTGGTTGAGGGCTTCTTGGACGGCTCGATTAGTTTCCTTGAGAGTAGTTTCGAAGCGGGTTAGATAGGAATTGGCTTCAGTTCGTAAGAATTCCCGAACCAAGCTATTGAGTATTTTCCGACCGAGCTCACTTGCGGGGTGCCAAGGATTGATGATTTCAACCAACACAACTATCGCCACGGGCTTACTAAACATCTCGAAGCGATGAAGGTGAGTCGCTAAAAATCGATCGCTCAAGTGTTCTTTGTAATCAAAACGCAATATGTCATACGGTAGTATTTGTTCATCCATGACTTGGCTTGGTTGTAGCAGAGTCACGAGGCAACAGCAAGCCGAATTGTCTATAGTGAGCGTACCACTCACTATAGTGGCCGGTACGGCCACTTCGACTGTCGGTATCCCGCAGTCCATAGTCGCTGGTATATCGGAAATTTTATACCTGCGACTAAGTCGTGCGGTTTTACCGCCGACTATAGTCGGCGGGATACGCCTCGTAAAGCTCGCGGTTTCACCGTTCGCTATAGTCGGCGGAAT
>CAYIGA010000010.1:0-26558 GCA_964362925.1 uncultured Candidatus Saccharibacteria bacterium
AGCGAAGCGACTATTTACTCACCGGAGTTCGTAAAATGTCGCTCGCAAGCTCGCTCGTTTTACTCATATGAGTTCGTAAAATGTCGCTCGCAAGCTCGCTCGTTTTACTCACCGGAGTTCGTAAAATGAGAGTCTGGGCAAAAGTTTTGGCATGGACAGGCGTTGGCCTGCTTGGGCTGGGCGGACTAGCATTTGTCATCGGTCCAGCCCTTTTTGCGAGCGTCGCCTACCCCTTGCCGCAGGAATATCAACAAACAGTCTGCCAAGAAGCGAAAAATTTTAACGTCGAACCAAAACTCCTTGCCGGCTTGATCTTTGCTGAAAGCCGTTGGAACCCGAAAGCCCAATCTAGCGCTGGAGCGGTTGGCCTAACCCAATTTATTCCCAGTACGGCTCGAGCGGTGGCAGAGCGACTAGATGTCAGCCCATTTCAGCCGAACGACTTGAAGAGCAATCCCAAACTTGCAATTAAATTTGGCGCCTATTATCTAAGCGATTTAGTTAACCGGCGTTACGCCGGCAATAAAACTAAGGCCTTAATTGCCTACAACGGTGGCGGCGGAGCGGTCATTGGCTATGAGCAGGGCTACCCGTTTAGGGGGACACTTTCCTACGCCAACAAAGTTATTAGCGTCGGTGAAATGTACCAAAAAATCTACGGCGATTGGTGCAATCGCGAAGGATTACCTGACCTTTCAGCTAAAACACAGAACCCAACCGATCTGCTCAAGATTATTTCCGTTACCGATTTTTGGCGTAATTTACTATTTGATCGGGTTATTCCCTCCGACGATCCTCAATCGTCGGACTCGACTAACCTTGACTCGTTCTGGAAAAATTTACTAGGCACTTAATCGCTTAAAACTGATGATTGACTCTACTTGGGGGGTCGTAAATTGATGGAATTAGACGAGGTTAGAAAAAGTTTTGTCGACTATTTTGTCGACCTGGGTTATCTGCGTCAGGATCAATCGAGTTTAATCCCCAGCAACGATCCATCTGTCCTCTTTACCACCGCCGGCATGCAACAGTTCAAAGAATTCTATCAATCACCGCTCGACGCTCCAGCCAAATCGATCGTAACGATTCAGCCGGTTTTTCGGACCTCGGACATCGGCGAAGTTGGTGACGCCACCCACCTGACGATATTTGAGATGTTGGGCAATTTTCGCTTTGGTGAACTCGGGAGCAGGAAGATGAAAGAAACGGCCATTAAAGAGGCCTGGAACTTTATCGATAAAAAATTGGGCGTTGTCAAAGAACGGGTCTCGACAACGGTCTTTAAGGGCGATAAATTAACCAGCGCCGACACCGAGTCCGAAGGTATCTGGCAGGCACTTGGCATTGAAGTCAAAAAAATGGGCCGGGCTGATAACTTTTGGGGTCCGACCGGTGACGAAGGTCCGTGCGGACCAACCTCGGAAATTTATATCGACGGCATTGAAGTCTGGAATTTAGTTTTTAACGAGTACTACAAAAATCGCGATGGGAAATTTGCCAAATTGTCGTCAGTCGGTCTAGATACGGGAAGCGGCTTAGAGCGGCTGGCGGCCACCCTCCAAAGCCATCGGTCGGTCTGGAATATTTCGCCGTTTGCTAGTTGGGTCGAGATGGTTGATCCCTCGCGCGAGTACGAAAGCAAGATTATCGTCGATCATCTTCGGGCGATCATGTTTTTAGTCAGCGAAGGGATAAGACCAGCCAACAAGGGTCGAGATTACATTTTACGCCGACTGATTCGGAAGATCGTCTTTTTAGAGCGCCGAACGTCGATTAGAACCGATCTAGCCAAAATTCTCGGCGAAATTTACGCCTATTACTCCCCGTTATATCCGCTGGTCAATACTGAAAAAGTCGTTAGAGTTTTCGCCGACGAGCGAGCTCAATTTGAAAAGAACTTGGCTCGGGCAATCGGTCATCTTGATCGTTGGGTGATTTCGCAAACTGGTTTTCCGTCAAGCGAGAAAATTACCAAACTGGCTTTCTATTTGTTTGAGTCTTTCGGTTTTCCCAAAGAATTACTACTCGAACATCTGACGGACTTGGGTTGGGAATTTGACGACGATTTATTTGCCCAGTTATTTGTCGCCCATCAGGAAACATCGCGTCAGAGTTTAGAGGGATTATTTAAAGGCGGCTTGGCTGACCACGAAGCGCCAACAATCAAGCATCACACCGCCCACCATCTGTTATTGGCGGCCTTGAGAGAAGTTTTAGGGCCGACGGTTGGGCAAAAGGGCTCAAACGTCACCAAGGAACGACTGCGGCTCGACTTTAATTTTGAACGTAAACTTACTGACGAGGAGCTTAAAAAAGTTGAAAAAATTGTCAACGAAAAGATCAAAGCTGATCTACCGGTAGTTCGTCAGGAAATGTCCAAAGACGAGGCGCTAAAATCGGGAGCGCTGGCGGAATTCGGCCAAAAATACGGTGAATCTGTCACCGTTTACTCGATCGGCGATTTCTCCAAAGAGCTCTGCGGCGGCCCGCATGTGAAGAATACAGGCGAGCTTGGAAAATTTGAAATTCTTAAAGAAGAAGCCTCCGCACAGGGAGTGCGAAGGCTCAAGGCGAGAGTGGTCTAGGGCTCGGGTGTTCGTGGCCGAAACACAATATGGGGCGAGGAAAGAATGGCGCTGATCTTGATTTTCAAAGTCACCAAGTCAATCCCGAGGCGATCGTATCGCTCTGTTGAGTAGAGACACTCCTCAGCTTTTGCTAGCCTGTCGCAAGCCAATTTGTAGTTGCCTCGGGTTATTGCCCAAGCAGCTTTGTTTACGAGCACCGCCGCAAGTGCGTATCGATCGCCAGCGTGGTGCATTCTGTCAGCAAGCAAGAATGCGTCGGCAGCATGCGAAGGGGTTTGGGGGTCAACCAGCCAAATTAGCCAGATCCCAATCAACTTAAAGATCCTCACGAGAATTACCTCCAGGGTGATAACTTGATGATAATGTTTGCTCGTTGCTTGTCTAGGGTTAGACTATGGAAAACCGGCCAATTAGGCTGGTTCGAGCGAATTGATTCATGGCCAACCGCCGGCGTAAAACTATCACATATGGTTATTTCTATGTTAATCTATTACCGTACGGTAATAGATTAATGTTTTCTTCAGGCAACTCTAATTTAATAATGAATAAATCGGTGAACGAACAGAGGCTCGGTCAGGTCACTAAAGACATTTTACACTTCGTATTTATTGGGGCGTTGTGTTGCGTCGCTCTTAGCTCGCCAGTTGGGGCGGAAAAGACAATGAAGTTTTTGTGGAAAGAAACTAAAAAAGCTTTTTCTGGCTACGCGGGTGGGCGGCTCAAGTTATTACACCAAGCTGGTTACATTACGACGCAAGGCTGGAGAGTCGTCCTAACTAAAAGAGGACGAAGTCTATTGGCTCGGGCCGGGCTGGAAGGTCTGCGTATTGAGCGTCATCCTTGGGATCGCGTTTGGCGTTGTGTCGCCTACGATATTCCCGATGCTATGACGGGATCTCGCCGAGCTTTTCACGACAAGCTAGTGGAAATGGGTTTCGTCCAGATTCAGAAGAGTGTCCTGGTCTGTCCCTTTCGTTGCGGTGAGCAAGTGGGAGTGGCGGCCAGTCTATATGGGGTCGAGCAATACGTCTTGTTTATGGAAGCAAATGACCTGCCGAGTGTCCATCGCCTCAAAGCAAAATTCGCCCTAATTTAATTAATCCAAGGTATCTTTTACAACGCCCACGGGATCTGGATATATTTAATCTAATACCGTACGGTATTAGATTAACAAAAGCAGATGTTTTTTGAGGGGCTCTGTGGTGGCTCGCACATCGGTGATCCGCGGTGATCTGCTCGTCGTAAAAACCGGCCAGTTAGGCCGGTTTGAGATCTTGAAGGAAGAATCCTCTTCGCAGGGCGTACGTCGGATCAAGGCGAGGGTAGTTTAACCGCCGTATTCTTTGATTGCGGCTAGAACTTTTGCCCCAAATTCTGGATATTGGTTCATTTCCGGAGTCATTGTTAGATCGACCAAATTTTCCGCGGCCAGTTCTTTCATTCCAGCAGTGGCCATCAGTTGGGCGCACGACAATTGGCGCTCAAGACGAGCAAGGGCCGGGTCGCCTTCAGTAATAAAGTCAGCTAACTCTTCACCAGCAACCTGATAGGCAACATATAGCTCTTCAGTCAGCTCTTCCCCTTGTTCTATACGAGTTCTGATCTCGGCCTTCTCCGCAGATTCGACAAAACTGGTTCTTTCTGACTGCTGCTCGATTAATTCGGTCTCGCCCGTTCGAGGAGCGACAAAATCACGACCTTCCTGACTAGTTGGCTCAAGTTCGCTCATGAACTGACATTGTCCCGTTTCTATCAATTGCGCCAGTCGGTGCATATTTGGTAGGGTAAGGATATATTATGGGACTTTTTGGTACTCGCAAGAAACAAAACAATTGGGCAATTAGCTTAGATATCGGGACGGAATTTGTCAAAGCCCTGGTTTTTGAGGTTATCGACGGCGAAGGCCATATTCGCGGTGTCGGCCGGGCTCGCCAACGTTTGAGCGATATGCAAGGCGGCGGGATCACCGATATTCACGGCGTCACCCACAACTGCGAAAAAGCGATCGAACAAGCGGCGACGATGGCCCAATTTTTACCAGGGCAAGCAATTGTTGGTATCGCCGGCGAGCTAGTTAAGGGGGCGACCACTACCATCAAAGTTACTCGCCAAAAACCGCAAACTCAAATTCAAGTGGCCGAACTCCAAGACATTGTCAACCAAGTTCAAGCCCAGGCCTTCAGTCAAGCCCGTAAGGAACTGGCCGAAGAAACCGGCCTGGAAGAGATCGATATCCAGCTCGTTAATGCCGCTATTGTTTCGGTCGTCATCGACGGCTATAAAGTAACCAACCCGATGAGCTATCAAGGTAAAGAGCTGTCTGTCGGGGTCTACAACGCCTTTGCCCCGATTGTCCAGTTTGGAGCCTTGGAAACAGTTGTTCGGGAGTTAAATTTGGAATTGTTGGCCATCGCCGCCGAGCCGTACGCCGTCGCTCGTTGTTTGAACGAAGAGTCAACCGATTTTGCCGCCACTTTTATCGATATCGGCGGCGGCACAACTGATGTCGCTGTTGTTCGTAACGGCGGTGTTGAAGGGACAAAAATGTTTGCCATCGGCGGCCGAGCTTTTACCAAGCGAGTCGCGGCGGTTTTAGGCGAAACTTTCACCTCCGCCGAGGAAGCGAAGATCGCTTACTCTGGTGGCAAGCTTGATAATGAAAAAACCGAGCTGGTTCGTCAGGCTCTCAAAAATGACATCCAGGTTTGGCTGTCGGCCTTGCAAATTTCGCTCGAAGAATTTGGTCAGGGTGATCTCCTTCCGAGCCGAATTTTGCTCTGCGGCGGCGGCAGTAATTTACCAGAAGTTAAAGTAGCCTTGTTGGATCGGGAATGGTCGAAGGATCTACCCTTTGCTCGGACGCCAGAAGTTCAATTCATCAAGCCCAACGATGTCGCCAATATGGTTGACGAAACCAAATCGCTCTCCGATACGGCCGATGTGACGCCGATGGCTTTGGCTAATGTTGCTTTAGACTTGATTGGCCAAACGAGTATGCTAGAGACATTGATGAAAAAAGCCCTCTTGGGAGTGAAGCAATAAAGGGAAGTATATAGAATTATGAATATAGAATTACGAATTAAAACAGAAACATTTTTGCCGCAGAGTGGCAAGCCATTCTTAATTCTTAATTCTTCATTCCTGATTCTGCCTGAATGGAGCGAAGCGCAATGAAGGCAATCTATTTAGAACCAGACGAGGAGATTACCTCGATTATCGATCGATTGTCGAAAATTAATGAGTCAGAGATCGCTGTGGTCGTGCCCAAAAACAGCACCATGTTTCAGAGTTTAGTTAACTTAAAACTACTGGCTCGCCAGGCTCAAAAATTAGGTAAAACGGTGGCGATCATTTCCAGTAACAAGATCGGCTCTCGTTTGGCCAAACAAGTTGGTCTCGAGACTTACGCCAATTTAGGGATTGTGGCCGGCACTTCATTATCGACGGTTGGTCCGACACCGGCCATTTTGCCCGCTGGTCCAGACACCCTGCCCGACGGCACCCCCATCCACCGTTACTCACCAGATGCCACTGTCCAGCTGGGCGAAACAATCGACTCAGCCGGAGCAGCCGTAAATCAATCAGACCCGATCGAGCCAAGTCCTAGTATCGAACCCGACCAACCAAGTCCGCAAGGAGCAATTAGCCAAAACGACGAATCGGTTGCTGACAACGAAGAGATTACCGATCAATCAGCCCCAAGTCCTAAAGTCCCAGCTCGACCCGATGCTCTACCCCCGATTGTCACCAATGGTCTTCGAACTGACTCGGAATTCATTTTTCCTTGGAAATCAGCCTTGGTAGCTCTGGCGATGGTCTTGGTTGCTTCAATATTTACCTTTTTATTTTTGCCGAAAGCGACCGTTACCCTGACTTTTCCGGCTAAACTTTTAAGTGAAACCTTCGTTCTTTCGGCCAAAACCGGCGCCAGCGCTGGTGATGGAGTGATCGGCGGCAATCTTTTAACCGTTGAAAAAACGGCGACCAAAGAAATTACTGCCAGTGGCAAAAAAGACATCGGCACTAAAGCCTCCGGCTCGATCAGTATTAAGAACTGCGAGGATACTAATAACCATGCCCTGGCCGCAGGCTCCAAAGCCACTGCCAGCGGGAAAGTTTTTATCACCTCCTCGACGGTTACCGTTCCCGCCGGACAGTTCGCAAGTGGCGGAACGGTCTGCAACTCAACTTCGGTCGCCGTCAATGTTAGCGCTAGCGAAGTTGGTGACGGCTATAATTTGACTAACGTTGTTTTTTCTCTGGCCGGACTACCAAGTCGGATATCCGGATCCGGCTCAACAACTGGTGGGATCACAAAACAAATAACTGTTCTGGCCCAGGATGACGTCACTCTGGCCTACGGCGAAATTAAAACCCAGCTAATTGAAGACGGGACGAACGAGTTAAAGGGTAAAGCCGGTCATCAGACAATTATTAACGAGGCCATTCAAGCGGTCATTATCGAACAGAAGGTTGACAAAGAAGTTGGTAGCCAAACTGATAAGGCGACCGTTTCGATGACCGTTGATGTCTTGACTATCGCTTTTGACCAAACGGCGATCGAGCTGGCCGCGAAAGATAAATTAACTACCAAAATTGGCGAGGGCGAGCAACTAATAATTCCAAGCGACAAAAAACCGACCCTAGTTTTTAAAGAGCTAACCAACGACAAAACAACCCTCAACATCGACGTCACCGCCTCAGGATTTGCGGCGCCAAATATTGATAAATCCGCCGTTGCTAAAGTGGTTAAGAACCGATCTAACTCTAATGCTCAAGGTTTTCTGAAGGAAAAATATCAAGCAAGCAAGGTTACGATTGAGATTATCCCCGGTTGGTGGCCAAAGAGAATGCCGTACCTTTCTCAAGCGATTACTGTCGAGTACGGCTTTGATGAAGCGACCGAGTGAAAAAACTCCAAATTCCAATATCCTAAACAAATGACAATATTACAATTTCCAAATTCTCAAACATTGGAAGATTTTAACTTGGGATATTGAAGATGAAGGAACTGAATTGCTGATGCGATACTTAGGTCTTGATGTTGGAGAGCGCTCGATCGGTGTGGCAGTCGGAGAGCTAATTGCTAGCGAAATCTCGACAGTTAGAGTCGACAAAGACAAAAGTTTTTACGACCAGCCGGAATTATCGTTTAAGCCGATCGCTTTGCTGATCGAGCAGGAGCAAGCCGACGCGATTGTCGTTGGATCGCCAATTAACGAAGACGGTCAGTCATCAAGCGAAGCCAAAAAAATCCAAAAATTTGCCGAGGCGCTCGGCGCTTACCTCGACAAAACAATTCACTTCGTCAACGAAACACTATCGAGTTTTATCGCCAAAGACATCTTAGAAAGCCAGGGCTTGAATATTCAGGAAGCCAAACGGCGTGAACATCAATTGGCGGCCCAATTAATTCTCCAGCAATACATCGAAGAAAATGTTAGTCCTTAAACGTCTGGTTGTCGGTTTGCTAGCCCTAGCGATATTGCTAGCGGTTACTTTTATTATTCTCTTGGCGCCGAAAAATAAGGAGTCGACCGAAAAGACCGAATTTGTTGTCGTCGTTAACCAACGCTCGGCGGACATCTCTCAAAACCTAGAGTCCAGAGGTATTATTAAAAACGGTTTTGCCTTTTATCTTTATCTTAAACTTATCCGAGGTAAGATAATTTCCGGGACTTATGAACTATCGGCCAATCAATCGGGTTCGGATATCGCTGGGCAATTGGCTGGCGGCAAATTTAAGGTCGCTAAAATCACTATTATTGAAGGCTGGAGAGCCAGCCAGATGGAAGATTATTTAGTCAAGGACAAAAAATTAGCCCATTTGGCCGGATTGGCCAAACAGGCCGAGCCGTACGAGGGCTATCTTTTTCCCGACACTTACGAAGTTAAAATTGATGTCACTTTTGAGGAACTAATCGAGCTAATGCGCCAGACCTTCAATAGAAAAACGAAGAATTTACGGATTACACCGGAGACGGTCATTCTGGCCTCAATCGTCGAACGCGAGTCTTTGGGTGATGAAGATCGATCCCAAATCGCCGGTGTCTACGCCAATCGGGTCAAAAGGGGAATCCGGCTTGAGGCCGATCCAACTATTCAGTACGCCAAGGGCAATTGGGCGGCGGTAACGGTGGCCGATTATAAATCGCTGATCTCGCCGTACAATACTTATCTCAACGACAGCTGGCCACCCGGCCCGATTTGTAGCCCAGGACTAAAAAGTTTAGAAGCTGCGGCAAAGCCGGCCGAACATAATTATCTCTATTTTTTCCACGCTAAGGGCCAGACCTATTTTTCCAAAACCTTGGAGGAGCACCGAGCCAAAGTCCGCCAGCACCTGTAGTTTAAATGATATGGTCACAACCAACGATCAAAAAGTATATACCTTTTCTAGTCTTGCTAATTTTCAGTTCGCTCTTAACATTTGCTATTCGTCATCAAGCGAATGATTATTATCAGGCGTTAGAATCGGCACCAACGACCGAAACTGTCAAAAAAAGCCAGCCTGCCATCATTGGCACTCCGAAACCGATAGCAACTGCTCTGGACGTGATTAAGACCGATATTCAGTTGCCACTGAAAGTCCCCTTCACTTCTCAAGCGCCGCTAGCGATATGGGATCAGTTACATCAAGAAGCCTGCGAAGAAGCGAGCTTGCTAATGGTTTATTATTATCGAACTGGTCAAAAGTTTACTTCGCCCCAAGAGGCCGAAGCGGAGATTAAAAAAATGGTTACTTGGGAAGAAAGCAACGGCTTCAAAATCGACTTAACCGCCCAAGAATTGATCGCGGTTGCCAGTCGCTATCTTAAGTTAAAAACCGGCCGAGTATTAATGTCGCCGACTGTTGGTCAGTTGAAAGCGGAGCTTAACGCTGGCCGACCGGTGATCGTCCCGGCCGCTGGCCGGCTGTTACTAAACCACAACTTCAAAGTACCCGGACCGATTTACCATATGCTAGTCCTCAAGGGTTACGACGCCAACGGCTTTATCGTCAACGATCCGGGTACTCGCCGAGGTGAATCTTATCTCTACTCTTTTGAGCGAATTATGACCGCTATGCACGACTGGGATCCGACCAATATCCTCAACGGCCGCCCATCGGTCGTCGTTTTTGATTGACGGTATCTCTGTTGATTTCAGTCTCTTTTCTAGTACATTGCTAACACGATGCTAAACAGGTTTTGGGGCGCGTTTTCGCACGACATTGGGATTGATTTGGGTACCGCCAATACTCTTGTTTACGTCCGGGGCAAGGGGATTATTATTAACGAACCGTCAGTGGTGGCGATCAATCAAAGAACCAAACAAATTCTCGCTATCGGTACCGAGGCCCAAATGATGGTCGGCAAGACCCCGGCCCATATAGTTACGACTCGACCGCTCGTCGATGGCGTCGTCTCGGATTTTGAAGTAACCGAACAGATGCTTCGATACTTTATCGAGCGAGTCCATAAAGAACGCTTCACCCTCCTGCCCCGGCCACGAGTCGTCATCGGTGTTCCCTACGGCGTGACCGAGGTTGAGCGACGAGCGGCCGAAGAAGCCGCCCTAAATGCCGGCGCCAGGCAGGCATTTTTAATTGAAGAGCCAGTCGCCTCGGCGATCGGCGCTCGTTTGCCTATTCAAGAAGCAACCGGCAGTATCATTGTCGATATCGGTGGCGGCACGACCGAAGTAGCGGTGATTTCGATGGGCGGTATCGTCGCTTCCCGATCAGTTCGAACGGCTGGCGATGAGATGAATCAAGACATTATCAACTACGCCCGTGATAACTTTAATTTGCTTCTCGGTGATCGGACAGCCGAACAGATTAAAATTGACATCGGCTCGGCCTATCCATTGAAAGAAACTCTAATTCGGCCGATGCGCGGTCGCGACTTAGTCTCGGGATTACCTCATCAAGTGATGATTAATGACGAGCAAGTTCGTCAAGCTCTTCAAAAATCAGTTATGACGATCGTTGAGGCGGTTAAATCAACTATCGAAGAAACGCCGCCGGAATTAGTGGCCGATATTATGGAGCGTGGCGTCGTCTTGGCCGGCGGTGGAGCCCTCCTCAAGGGGTTGGACGTTTTAATCGCTCAAGCCACCCAGACGAAAGTTTATATCGCCGACGATCCCCTTACTTGCGTCGCCCGTGGTACTGGCGTGGTCTTGGAAGATATAGAAACTCTGGAAAGCGTCCTTTTGAGTAGCGCCTTAAGATGAAATGAGATTTCCTCGCTGGAATTATCGAGTCATCGTTCTGGTGGTCGGAGTGGCAATACTCATTGCCAGTCAGTTTCGAATTTTTGCCCCCATTCGTGATTTAACTCGTCGGGCGATCGGTGCTCCAGCCAGCCTGTTTGACTCTGGAGCTAGTCGCCTGAATGACTCGGCTCGGATCCTGTTTGCGATTAGCAGTCTCTCCAAAGAAAACATGACCTTAAGATTGCAAAATTCGACCCTCGAAGCCGAGCTAGCCAAACTTAAGTCTGTTAAAGGCGAAAATGAGACGCTCCGCCAAGACCTGAACTTTTCTCACAGCCGAAGCGACTTGAAATTGATTCCGGCTCAAGTGCTAATGTTCTCGCCGTCAGGGCAGTATCCGGCCTTCACTATTAATCGGGGCAGTCGCGACGCCATTAGGGAGAATCAAGCTGTTGTCTCAAATGGTTTTCTAATTGGAAAAATTCACAAAGTAGCCGAATCAACCGCCGAAGTTTGGCTAGTAACCAATCGCAATCTACTAACCCCGGTTGTCTTAACCGAGAGCCAAACCATCGGCTTGCTCTCGGGTGGTATACGGGGATTGGTCGTCGATAATATTCCGCTTAACACCAAGGTAGCAGTTGGTGAATCGGTCGTTACTTCTTCGCTCGAGGGCATTTATCCGTCTGGTATCGCTATCGGCAAGGTTGAGGAAATTATTTCGTCGAAGGAAGAGATCTTCCTGACGTTACGGATTAGTACGCCGACCCGATTCGGCGACTTAACAGTAATTTTCGTTGTCACTTCATGAACTGGCTAATACTATTTGTCATCATCGGACTAACTCTCGGACCGCTCGGTCATCTGTCGCAATTTTACCGACTGACACCCAGTCTGCTGGTGGTTTTTTTGTGGGCCCGGAGCTGGTTTGGCGATCGTAGTCAAACACTAGCGTTGGCAATTGTCGGCGGGTTATTACTGGATTTAGTTGGCTGGAACTGGTTCGGACTCTGGACGGTTAGCGCTGTCGCCGTCGTTCTAGTTGTCAGTACACTTAAGGGGCGACTTTTTGACGCCAGCTCTATTTTTCACGCCCTCCTGGCTCTTTCGGCCGTCTCGCTAATGACGCCGCTACTTCTTTCGCTGATGACAAAAACTTTGGCCGTTAAAGACATCGCCCTGGTCATATCTGGCAATGTCGTCCTGGGCACGGCCGTTTATTATCTTTTGGCTTTACGACTAAAAATGTTTCAACGATGGACCGGCAGACGAATCGGGTAGACTGGGAACCGGTTCGCCGGATCTCAAGAATCATTTGGCTGCCGATCGGTTGGATATTGTCGCGCTTCGGCTCGTCGAAGATGAGATCGTCAGATTCAGGTATTTTTGATCCTTATCTGCCGCTCGGCTCACTAAAAACCGTCGAGGGCGACTATCTTGCCGACGTCGAACCGACCGGAGATGGTCGCCAAATGGAGTCAAGCGTTGAAGCCCGTCGGTCGTTTTTTATTCTCAAATCAGTCATGTTTTTAGTCGCGGCGTTGTTTACGTTTCGCTTAATCTCACTGCAGATAACCCAAGGGCAGGAAAATTATCGGTTGGCTGAAGGCAACCGTCTCAAAACGACTCTTATAACGGCGCCACGTGGACTTATTTATGATCGGAATGGCCTCTCACTAGTTCAAAATACGCCGAGCTTTTCGCTAATTCTTCGTCCAGGCGATCTGCCCCCAAAAAAGATCGACCGCCAAACATTTTTGGATAATTTGGCGACGCTCCTGTCGCTTGATCGTCAGGAATTGGAAGCGACGCTCAATAGCCAAACCAATCGTGATATCATCACCCTACAAACCGGCTTGAATCGCGACAAGGCGCTGTCACAAGAACTGAAAGTCCATGGTTTGCCCGCCGTGGAATTGATTAAGCAACCGACTCGCCTCTACACGGCCCTACCGTCACTCGGCAACCTCCTTGGCTATATCGGCAAGGCTGATTCAGAAGATCTGAAAAAACGACCTGATCTTCTCCCGTCAGTCTATGTCGGTAAGTCGGGAGTTGAGAGGACCTACGATGAGATACTTCAAGGTATCCCGGGTCAAGAAATTACCGAAGTTGATTCTCTCGGCCGAACCGTCAGAACGGTCGGCAATAAACCAGCCGCGTCTGGTAATTCGTTAATTCTCGGTCTCGACGCTATCATCCAACAAGTCACAGCCACTTCTCTCCAAGAATCAATCGCCAAATCCGGCGCTGAATCCGGCGCCGCGGTTGCCTTCGATGTTAAGACAGGCGATATTCTAGCGATGGTTAGCTGGCCGACTTTTGACAACAATCTTTTTTCACCAACAGCTGACACTGAAGAGCGTCTCTCGGTTCTCCAAGACCCCAGGGCGCCGCTGATTAATCGAGCTATTTCCGGCCAATATCCGGCTGGTTCAACAATCAAGCCGTTTGTGGCGACGGCTGGCCTGTCTACGGGAGTAATTAACCCTAACACTAAAATCGACACCTCCGAGGGCAAAATCGAAGTTGGTCCGTGGATCTTTCATGACTGGAAAACTCACGGGGTGAGCGACGTTCGCCAAGCCCTTGGCGAGAGTAATAACATCTTCTTTTACAGTGTCGGCGGTGGCTATAAACAAATTGGCGGTTTAGGGGCAGAGCGGTTAAGTCAGTGGCTAACAAAATTCGGTTTTGGAACTATTACTGGTATTGACATTCCGAACGAACAAGCTGGTCTTGTTCCAACCCCTGACTGGAAGAAAATGACCAAGAAGGAAGGGTGGTACATCGGCGATACCTATAACCTATCGATTGGACAGGGTGATTTATTGGTAACACCCCTCCAACTAGCCCGAGCAATAGCGGCGATCGCCAATAACGGTCAACTATTAACGCCACGGTTAGTTAAGTCATCATTTTCCTCCTCGACTGGCCAAAAAGATTATCCAGTTAAAATTGTCAGAGATAACTTAGCGCCCCCTTCCTCCCTCCAAGTTATTCGTGAAGGAATGCGTCAAGCGGTCACTCTCGGCTCCGCCCGAACATTCGCCACTCTGCCGGTTGAAGTGGCGGCCAAAACCGGCACCGCCCAATTCGATAAGGCCAAGGAAAAAACCCATTCCTGGTTGACGGCTTTCGCCCCATATAACAGTCCTCAAATTGCCGTCACGGTTATTGTTGAAGGTGGCGGCGAGGGTTACATCGTGGCGGCGCCAGTCGCTAAAAACATGATCGAAGCCTACTTCAAGTTACCACTAACACCAGCTCAACCTCTGCCGGAGAATTGATTTGTAATTACTCACAAGACTAGTCAGCCTATAAAGCCAAATTCAATTAATTTGACGGCTTGTTTAGCTTTGTTATTTGTAGGAATATACTAAGTAATGCCACCAAAGCTTTTTGGCCAGCTCTACGATCAGATTAAACGAGTTATTACCAAGCCACTGGCTTTGACCGACGAGCGGGGAGTCATTTACAAAAGTTTTTCCGATTTCGGTGGTCAAAAGCAATTAACACTCCGTGGGGAAATCGGTTCCGAACATCGTTCGACTCGTCCGGTCAGTGATAACAGTCACTCGCTGGCCGTCGAGGGTGACGACAATGCCCAAGCCATCCCGATTTTTTTAGAAGACAAATTATTTGTGGTGATTGTGGTTAAGGTTCCGTTAGAAGACATTCAAACCACCCAAATCATCTTTAGTCTGGCTGAGCTGATCGTTCAGCAGTTTATCTTAACTCACAAACCCAAACCCGATGCTGTTGACCTGCTTCTAACCCGAGTCGCTTTCCGACCGCAAACGCTTGATCCGGAAGAGCTTTCGGAGCAGATGACAGCCCTCGGATTTCGGCTCGACCTGCCACGGGTAGCCGTCACTTTTGAGTTAAAAGGTTTTTGGGATAATTACCTCCATACTCTCGGCTCACCGCTAGGAGAAAAAGAGGGCTTGATTGAGGCCAAGAAACGTGATCTCAACCAATCGCTGACCAGCTTCTTTACCAAAAATCAAGACAATTTAGTCGGATTTATCGGGCGCGATACCTTTTTGGTATTGAAGGATCTTCGCGATACTGCCTATACTCGGTTCTGCCAACTCTTGTCTCGCCATTACCACGAAATCACCGACTCGTTGAAAAACATTCATATTAGCGCCGTGACGGTTGGCATCGGATCAGTGGCAGTAACGCCGAGCGGTTTAATTCGTTCGGTTCAAGAAGCGATCCAGGTTTTAACGATCGGTCAGAAAATTATCGGTGGCAATCAAACTCACCGTTTTGAAACCCTGGGCGT
The DNA here is from genome assembly GCA_964362925.1 of uncultured Candidatus Saccharibacteria bacterium. Classification (GTDB taxonomy): domain Bacteria; phylum Patescibacteriota; class UBA1384; order 2-12-FULL-50-11; family 2-12-FULL-50-11; genus JANLIQ01. The sequence goes on from CAYIGA010000010.1 coordinate 15,079, forward strand.
TTTGCCGCTCCTGCTAATGGGTAATGACCAACAGAAAAAAGAATTTTCCTCCCTCCTTTTTTCATCGCTCGATGATCATCAGCTGACCGAAACACTCGAAGCGTTCATTGCCGCAGACTTAAATCTCACTCAAGCGGCGGCTAAACTAAAAATTCACCGTAACACCGTTATCTACCGGCTTGATCGGATTCAGGAAAAGTTGGGCAAAGATCCACGTAAATTTACCGACGCCGTCGAGCTCTACCTGGCCTCACTCTTCGCCAAATTGTTTGGCTAAAGACCAAAAGTACCCGAGCACCACCTGGAGGCCTTTTTTCTCCTAAATGCTCGAGTACTATTGGTAATTTGACCGCCTTCTGTCGCTACCGGTGAGCAATCTGCTCGGCCTCGTTTAGTTTCGCGCCGATCCCGAATGCCCTTCTGTGGATGATACTAGGTCGTTTCGGGGCAGAAGGTAGAAGGAGCAAACAATAAATAACACAATTTTATAGTGTCACTTTCAGCCTTGAAGTCATTAGCAAAAACTCTAACTCGGCGATTAATCGAGGGGTATTTGGGGGTAATATTTAACTAACGTTTGTTGATGTCGCTCAAACGCTTGTCAACAAACAACTTCTAGCGGAGCCGTTTGTTGATGATTTCCACCATCTCATCGGGAGTGTGGTAGGACTTGACCAGATAATCAACAGCGCCAAGCGAAAAAGCCAACTGTTTATCGGAATCCGATTGCTCACTGCCTAAATTAGTCAAAACAATGACCGGAATATCCCGGGTCTCCAAATTTCTCTTCAGTCGCCGCAAGACCTCAAAACCGTTTATGCCCGGCAGTAATATATCCAACAAAATCAAATCGACGCCATGGTCGGCTTTCTTCAAGGCCTCATTGCCATCTCGGGCTATCTCTAAATCAAAATCCTCTTCATTAAATCGTTCTTGATACAAATCGATCAGCAACGGCTCGTCCTCGACTAGTAAGACTCGTTTTGTTTTCACTTGTTACTCCTTTTGGTTGGTTCTAAAGAGAAGGCAACGACAAAATGGGTTCCTTTGCCGGCCCGACTTTTAACCGCAATCGTACCATTTTGTTTTTCAATAAATGATTTGACAATATACAATCCTAAACCAGCGCCTTGCTCACGTGACTGCTCCGGCCGATGGGCGCGGTGGAATTTATCGAAAATTTCTTCAACATTTTTCGAGCCGATGCCGATGCCGGTATCGCGAATATTGACGACTAGTTGCTGATTTAAACCCTGCCGATCGGCAGTGTTCTCTAACCAAATTTTAATCGCTCCTCGTTCGGTGTACTTGGTAGCGTTATCGATGATGTTGGCAAATATTTGCTCGGTTCGTTCCTGATCGAGCCAAACTTTGTCTCGCAACTGGCTATTAGTTAGCGATAGGATGACGCCTTTGGCGGCGGCTTTGGGTTTAAAGTCGCGGACGACTTTTTTCAAGAGCGGAAAGAGATGAATGCTCTGGGGCTTAAATTGAATTCGGTCTTGGTCAATTTGAGTCACTCGGAGCAAATCCTCAGCCAAGCTTCCTAAACGATCACTGGCTTTGGTTGCTTGCGACAGGTAAGAAATTTGTTTTTCGGTTAAGTTGCCACTTTTACGTTCGAGCAGATTAAGGTAACCCTTTATCGCCGTCAAAGGGGTACGCAATTCGTGAGTAGCGATCGAAATGAACTCATTTTTTTTCTGCTCTAAACTTTTTTTATGAGATATATCGCGGGCGACTAAGACCGCCCGTTCGAAGATACCGGAACGGTTTTTGTAAATAGTCACTAAACAGCTAACCCACCGACGATCACCGTTGTTCGTAAGAATCTCAAAATCAGCGAGATTATGTTTTGGCTCCGAGCTTTTCGTCGCCTTGGCCAGAGCCGTTAACCAATCTGGTTGTCCAAAGCGGCAAAACACCTGCTCAAAGGGGCGATTGATCGCCTCGGAGGTTCGAAAACCAGTCAGGCGTTGCATCGATCGGTTCCACATTGTCACTCTAAGAGCGCCGTCCGTCATCACCATACCTTCACCGAGCTGACTGGTGAGGTTGGCGATCGTCGTCCCTTGTTGTTGATAATTTTGATCAAGCTGACTAATTTTTAACCTTAAGCCCAATACTTGTCGAACGACTTCAAAAACGCGACTTGTTTCATTCGAGATCAATCGACTACTGACGGAGAGGAGATAATTTTGCTGTCCGTCAAACTCGCCTAGAGACATAACGTGACTATTAGCAATCGGTTTTTGGTTGATTTGGAGCGAGATCGGCGTCCCTTTATTAAAGTAGTAACAGTCGGGCTTGGTAATCTTTTGGATTGCTCGGGTCTCGACACAGCGCAAGGCCTTTTTGGGCGATAAATTCGTCGCCGTGATTTGGGCACCAAGACTACTAACTCCCCAAATAATAATTCCTTCACAACCAGTTATCTTCGGTAGAAAAACACAGAGCCGGGCGTAAAGCTGGCTTAAGCTGACTGATTCGTTACTGATTAAGCCAAGCAGTTCCAGCCGGAGCGCTTTTTGATCGAAGGCCGCTTCCGGTAAGATATAAAGACGCGACAATAATTTTTCCCACGATGGCAAAGTCGGCAGACGGACAAAACGACGATCTTCAGTCATAGTCGCAGTATACAACGACTGGAGAATTGGTTTGATTGGGGTATCCTCCCATATTTTATCTGCCCCTGTTATTTTCATCCGAGAGCATCAGCGGTAATAATTATTTTTTTGTTATTTCCTACAAAAGAACATCGACTCTTGACAAAAAATGAGGAGTTGCTAAACTCTTTGTATCAGCTGATGTCGAGTCGATTGATTCTGGTCGGATGAAAAGCTCGATTGAGAATACTCACGGTTCTAGCCTAAGTCATCTGTCCCAACAAACAAATCCAAAACAACGAACTGGCCGTCAGATTGGCTAAAGTGGAAAGTTAAGTAATTATATTATATAAGGCAGGATGCCGCGTTCAAGAGCGAACCTGCGACCATAACAACAATGCCCAAAAAAGATATTCTTATTACCGAAGAAGGTCTGGAGAAATTGCGAGTAGAACTGAAAGAGCTTCTTCACGTTCGTCGTCCAGAAGTAATTAACCGCATTAAGGGGGCAAAAGAACTCGGCGACTTGTCGGAAAACGCCGAGTATTCGGCCGCTAAAGAAGAGCAATCTTTTGTTGAAGGACGGATTCAAGAAGTTGAAGAAATTATTAAACACGCCAAAATTGTCTCAACAACAAATAATCACAACGGCAGTATCGGTATCGGCTGTACCATTAAAGTGTTGGTTGATGGTGAAGAAGATCAGTTCGAGTTAGTCGGCCCGACCGAATCCGATCCAGCCAAAGGCAAAATCTCTGTTGACTCACCAGTCGGCAAGGCGTTACTTGGGCACAAAGCCACTGACTCCGTGGCGGTCGAAACACCAGACGGCAAAATTCAATATAAAATTATTTCTCTTAGCTAATTTTGGCTAAGAACAGAGCTGGAAAAATCTTTCCACTTTCCATTAGTTAAAAAAACTTCTCTTCCATGGCGAGCCAGGTGGGGGTTTGGTACACTACGACCATGATTGATCGTGACTTGTTGCGTCAAAATCCAGAGATTGCCAAAGAGTCGTTGACAAAACGCGGCGAAGATCCCGGCCAAGTTGACGATTATCTAAAGCTGGACGCCAACTGGCGCCAGTTGGCTAGTCTAGTTGAGCCGCTCCGAGCCGAAAAAAACAAGTTAAGTCGAAACGGTAAGCCCTCCTTGGCGACACTTAAAAAAGCTAAAGAACTCGATCAAAAAATCTCCGCTCTTGAAAATGAGTTAAAAAAAGCCGCCGCCGCCGCTAAAACCAGATTATGGTCATTTCCAAATTTTGTCGCCGACGATGTGCCGATTGGGCCGGGAGAAACAGCCAATACGGTCATTGAAAAAATTGGCCGAATCCGTCTGACCGAGGGCAAAGCCCATCACGAGCTAATGGTGCCATTGGGCTGGTTAGATCTTAAAACTGCCGCCGAATTTTCCGGTAGCCGGTTCCGCTACCTCAAAGGCGACGCCGCCTGGGCTCACTTACAAATAATCGGTTCGGCCCTCCGGTTTGCGGTCGGTAAAGGTTTCACTCCGGTCATTCCACCGGTTATGACCCGCCAAGAAACAGTCGAAAAAGCCGGCTATTTGCCATTTTTTGAAGATGATTTTTTCAAAGTTGAAAGAGATGATCTGTTACTGACCGGTACATCGGAGCAGACATTATTAGCCTTAGCGTCCGGCCAAGTCTATAAGGAAGAAGATCTGCCGATTCGCTTAGTCGGATTTTCAACTTGTTTCCGTCGCGAAGTTGGTTCCTATGGCAAGGATGTTGAAGGAATGTTTCGATCTCACCAATTCGATAAAGTGGAGATGGTCTCAATTACTACCCCGGAAGAATCGGCTCAAGAACACGACTTTTTGGTTTCGATGGAGGAGATGTTCGTCAAAAAACTTGGTTTACCTTACCAAAAAGTCTTAATTGGCAGCGGCGATTTGGGCCCAGTGGCGGTTAAAAAGATTGACCTCGAAGTCTGGTTCCCGTCGCAGGCTCGCTATCGAGAGACTCATTCTGCCAGCAACTGTACCGATTTCCAGGCCCGGCGGTTTGGCATTAAATATCGTCGCTCCAATCGCCAAGAGAGACTAGTCCATACTCTTAACGGGACACTGGCGACCGAGCGTCTGTTGATCGCCTATATCGAGAATAACCAGCGTCCTGACGGCTCGGTTAACTTGCCTCGGCATTGGCGGGTCTAAAAATGTCGAGTCAATCGAGTCAGCCAATTCTAAAAGTGACTTTAAACCGTTAATGTTTCTATTGAAGCGCCTCTTGGGCGACGCCAACAAAAAAGAAATTAGTCGCTACCAAACTATTGTCGACCAAACTAATGCTCTAGAGAACCAATTTGAGTCGATTAGCGACTCGGAGTTGACGGCCTTATCAACAGAGATGAAGGCGACTGTTTCTAAATCAGCCTTGGAAATCATCTCCAAAACAAATTTGATCGATGATCGGAAGGAGCGTAATCTTGAACGTAAGAAACTCATCTTTGAGATTTTAGCACCTAAAGAAGCATATGCTTATGGACTAGTCCGGGAAGCGTCTAAACGGGCGATCGGTTTACGCCACTACGACGAACAGATTCTCGGTGGAGCGGTCTTACACCGCGGGCAGATCGCAGAGATGAAAACAGGCGAGGGCAAAACCCTGGTCGCTAGTTTGCCTCTTTATCTCAATGCCTTAATTGGCTTGGGCGTTCATTTAGTGACAGTTAACGATTATCTGGCTCGTCGCGATGCCGGTTGGATCGGTCCGGTCTATACACTCCTCGGATTAACGATTGGGGTAATCGGTCCGCAATTTTCCTATCGATATGATCCGACTTTTAACAACGGCGCCAGCGACGAAAGACTATGCCATTTCAGGGAAGTTTCTCGCCAAGAAGCTTATATGGCCGATATTACTTACGGAACCAACAACGAATTTGGCTTTGACTATTTGAGAGACAATATGGTTCAATCTTTATCTCAACTATCTCAAAGAGAATTAGTATATGCTATAGTTGATGAAGTTGATTCAATATTAATTGACGAAGCCCGAACGCCTTTAATTATTTCCGCTCCTAGCTCCGAGTCGGCCGATCTCTACGCCAAATTTGCTCAAACGGTTAGCAAATTAAAGGCTACTGTTGATTTTACTGTTGACGAAAAGGCCCACGCCGCGTCGTTAACTGCCGAAGGTATCACTCGGCTCGAAAAATTAATTGGCATCGAAAACCTTTACGCCCCACAACATGTCGAATTAGTTCATCATGTCGACTCCGCTCTAAAAGCATATACTTTGTACCTAAAAAATAAAGAATATGTCGTTAAAGATGGTCAAATCATTATTGTCGACGAGTTTACCGGCCGATTGCTGACTGGTCGCCGTTACTCGGCCGGTCTTCATCAAGCTATTGAGGCCAAAGAGGGAGTGTCGGTTCAGGATGAATCAGTCACCCTGGCGACGATTACTTTTCAGAACTACTTCCGGCTTTACGCCAAACTATCAGGCATGACTGGCACAGCCGTGACCGAAGCCGAGGAATTTTCCAAGATATATAACCTCGAAGTCGTCACTATTCCGACTCACCGACCAATGGTTCGAATCGATCGCCAAGACGTCATTTTTAAAACCGAAGAGGCTAAATTCCGGGCCGTTACTAACCTTATCGGCGAGAAAAACGCTAATGGCCAGCCGGTATTGGTCGGGACAGTTTCCATCGCCAAATCAGAAAAATTATCGAAATTTCTCAAGGCCGCCAAAATCCCCCACACAATTTTAAACGCCAAACATCACCAAAAAGAGGGCGAAATAGTCGCCCAGGCCGGAAAACCGGGCGGGGTAACGGTGGCAACCAATATGGCCGGACGAGGTGTCGATATAATTCTTGGTGGACAGCCTCCAGGGCTGACCGCCAAGAACGACGAAGGGAGCATTTTAGGCAGTCAGCCACCTTCAACCGACCAGACTGGGGCGGCTTTTGAGAAATGGGAAGACGATCATCGGCAAATTATTGAACTAGGTGGGCTGTTTGTTATCGGCACCGAGCGACACGAATCACGTCGGATTGACAACCAACTCCGAGGCCGATCCGGTCGTCAGGGCGACCCTGGCGTCAGTCAATTTTTCATCTCGATGGACGATGATTTAATGCGCATTTTTGGCGGCGAGCGGATGAAGGGTTTAATGGAACGCTTAAAAATTCCTGACGATATCAGCATTAATAACGCCCTGCTCTCCAAAGCGATCGAACAGTCGCAGAGTAAAGTCGAGACTCACAATTTTGATATTCGTAAACAGTTAGTTGAATTCGACGACGTCATGAACAAGCATCGCGAGGCAATTTATCGTCGACGGGATCATATTCTGCGAATTTCGGCCGACCAGTCCGCCACCTTTCACCAGGAGCTGTTGGCGTTAATGACCGAAACCGAGCAAGTGGAGTACCAAAAAAAATCTGACACTTGGCCGATAGAATTACGGCTTGATATAGAGCGAGCGATCAGTTTGCGGATAATCGACACCATGTGGGTTGAGCACTTAAAAACGATCGATGCCCTGCGCGAAAGCATCGGATTGCGAGGTTACGGTCAACGGGATCCGATTGTTGAGTATAAACGGGAGGCTTATGACTACTTCCAACAACTCCAAGCCAATATCGACGCCCAAATTACTGTCTTATTGCTCCGCGCCCAAATCGAGCTCAACGCTCCCGTCAAGCTGGAACCGACGCCGCAGGAGGTAATAACTAATGATCCAACTGGTAACGACGACAACATCGGCCGATCCAGCGCTGTTAAAACTAAGGTCGGTCGGAACGATCCTTGCCCGTGTGGAGCGACTAATCCTCTGACTGGAAAAACTTACAAATACAAACAGTGTGGCCTCGTCAACGCCCGACACCACAGGGCTTAATAACCAATTCATTGATTAATATTTTTGTTATGCCATTAATTGATTTTGATGATTTACTCATTCAAGCCGACCAGCTCCGCGATAGCGCCCGGGTCGATCAAGCGATTAGCGCCTACCAAGATATCGTCCAACTAGCAACAGACGATCACGAAACTTTTTTCAAAGCCCGGGCATTACATGGCGCCGGTGTTGCGGCCAAAGAATCGATTCTTGATAATAACAGCTCCTATTACCGTGACGCGATGATTTTTTTAACCGCGGCCAAAGAACTTTATCGCTCTTTGGCCGATCAAAGAATGGTCGGTGCCGTTGATCGCGATATGGCTATTTGCGCCGATTATGCCGCCGATTATCCGACCGCATTGACTTATTTTCAGAAAGCAATAGCGACGTTTGAGCGATCGGATTTTTTCGGCGAGCTGGCTATTACTTACGATAAAATCGGTCGGCATTTCTCCAAAATCGGTCGACTAGATGAAGCAAAGATGTTTATCGATCGGGCCCTCCAAATATTTAAAAAAGAGCCAACGGCCGGATTTTTTCGGGCGACAACCTTGCTTGATGGCGCCAAGGTTAAATTTCAGCTCGGTCGTTTTGAGGCGGCGCTCGATCAGGCGAAAATTGCCTTAAGCTGGTTTCAGGCCGAGCATCCGGGTAAAAATTATCTTCGACGTCAAGCCGAACTCTACGGCCTCATTTCGGCGATCGAGACCGAACTTGGTGAAAATAAAGCGGCTATCGCCAGCTATGATCGCTACCGGAATCTCGTTAAAAATTTTGATCCGCTCGCAATCAAAGTGGTCGAGCAGGATCTAAACGGGCTGGCTCGGTAGCGTTTAAGTCGCTACAGTTATGTTGATGAGTCGTTTGCGACAATTTTGGTCTAAAATTGGTCCGGGTTTAGTCACCGGCGTCAGCGATGATGATCCGTCCGGTATCATTATTTACGCTCAAACCGGCGCTTTAGCTGGTTTTGGTCTGCTTTGGAGCGCTCTTTTTACCTTTCCGTTAATGGCGGCAATTCAAGAAATGTGTGCTCGGATTGGCCTGGTGACCGGCCACGGTTTAGCCGGCAACCTGAAGCGTCACTACCCACGACCGGTTCTGCTGGTTCTGATTGGCTTGGCGGTCGCTGGGACGACGCTTAATATCGGTGCCGATCTGGCGGCGATGGCCGAAGTCACCCATCTACTTTTACCGATACCGGAATGGATTTTAGCGATCACCTTTGCTGGATTGATTGTCTTTTTGCTTATTTATACATCCTATAAAACGTTGGCCAAAATCTTAAAATGGACAGCGCTGACGATTTTGGCCTATGTCGCCGTCCCGTTTTTCAGCCAAACCGACTGGCAAGCGGCGATTTATCATACCGTCGTGCCGTCAATCTCATTCAATCGAGAGACGGTTCTACTGTTCGTTGCTATTTTAGGGACAACCATCTCGCCGTACCTATTTTTCTGGCAGACCTCAATGGAGGTGGAGGATAAGTTGACGAAGATGAAGCGGTATTTGGCTCGTTGGATTATCACTAAGCACGAACTGCGCGATATGCGCGAAGATGTCACTCTGGGCATGTTCGTTTCCAATGCCGTGATGTGGTTTATTATCGTCGCCACCGCCGTGACCCTTAACGCCAACGGCGTGACCGAAATTGCCACGGCCGCCGCCGCCGCCGAAGCGCTCAAACCGTTTGTCGGCAATGCCGCCTATCTTGTTTTTACGTTCGGCATTATCAGTATGGGGGTATTAGCTATTCCTGTTCTTGCCGGCGGTAGCTCTTATGCTCTTGCCGAAGTAATGGGTTGGCGGGAGGGGCTAAACAAAACCTTCCATCAGGCCAAGCAATTTTACGGTGTTATAATTATCTCAACCCTAGTTGGACTAATGATCCCGTTCTTTGGCATTGACCCGATCAAGGCCTTATTTTACACTGGTGTTTTTTACGGGATCACCGCCCCAATTCTAATCTTCGCCATTTTGCACATCGTCAATAACAAGCAGGTGATGGGTCGGTACACCAACTCGCCAATCAGTAATCTCTTTGGTTATTTGGTGATGATCTTAATGGCGGTTGCCGCCATTGGAGTGTTTGTGCTCTAGGACTACCCTTGCGGCGCTGACCCTGGTAACATCAAGCTGATGGATGATATTTTAACTGTCGGCTCGCCAAAACTGACTCGACCGCTGGCCGACAAAGAGGTTAAAGTGCCGCTGATTGAAATGAAGGCGGTCACTAAAAAATACGGCCATCGAGTCGCTGTCAGCGATGTTAATTTAATTATTTACGAAGGGGAGTTCGTCTGCTTGGTCGGCCAATCGGGGGTTGGCAAAACCACTTTAATTAAATTTTTAACCAAACAAGAGTCGCCTACCTCTGGCGTGGTTTTTGTCGCTGGTCGCAATTTAGCCGAATTGCGCGGTAGTGAACTTCCCTACTATCGTCGAAAGATCGGCGTCGTCTTTCAGGATTTTAAACTTTTACCGCAAAAAACCGTCTTTGAGAACGTCGCTTTTGCTCTGGAAGTTTGTGGTACGGCTCGGGCCGACATTAATCGCCGGGTCGAAAAAGTTCTCGATCTCGTCAATTTGGGAAGGAGTAAGAATAATTACCCGAGCGAACTCTCCGGCGGCGAGCGCCAAAGAGCTACTATTGCTCGAGCTTTGGTTCACGCCCCAAAACTCCTGATTGCCGACGAACCGACCGGTAATCTTGACCCTGTTAACACCTTCGAAATTATCGATCTGCTTAACCGAATCAACCAAAAAGGGACGACGGTAATTTTGGCGACCCACAACCGTCAAGCCGTCGATCGGATTCAAAAACGGGTTCTATTGATGAAATCCGGCAAATTAGTTAGCGACCAGAAAATGGGAAAGTATGTTATTTAATGGAAACTTTCGGTCGAATTATAAGATTGGGCTACACCAACTTCTGGCGCAACCGCTGGTTGACGCTCGGGGCGACGTTGTTAATGACACTGACGCTGATAATGATCTCGGTCTCTCTAGTCTTAAGCTTGATTGTCCGCGATCTAGCGACGACTATTCGTTCCAAGATCGATTTAACGATTTATTTTCGTGACGATGCCCTGCCCGACAGTGACATTACTGCCCTTGGCGATCGAATTAAACTCCAGAATGGGGTAGCCGAGGTCACTTTTACCGATAAACGGGCGGCCTTGACGATTTGGAATCGCCTGCCAATTAACGAAAACATCAAGCGGCCGGTTGGAGAAAGTTACAATCCCCTCCCCCGAAGTTTACAAATTCGGTCAGCTAACCCCGATAATATCCAAAGTTTAGTTGAGACAATCGCCGTCGAGGATAGCCAGAAAATCGTCTGTGACGAGTGTGTTTCGTACTCGAAAAACAAAGAAACAGTTGACCGTTTACTCTCAATCACCCGTTTTATTCAACGGGCGGGACTGTTTTTGAGCTTGTTTTTTGGCCTGATCGCTGTCTTCAATGTGATGAATATTATTCGAATCACTATCGGCGCTCGCTCTGACGAGATCGAAATTATGCGTTATGTCGGGGCTAGTAACGCCTTTGTTCGCGGGCCGTTTATCGTTGAGGGCATTCTCTACGGCGTCTTGGGGACGATTTTTACAACCATCTTTCTGTTGATAATTGCTAAATTCGTCTCGCCGTCCGTTGATACTGTTTTTGCTAACTTTGGCGTCAATTTTTTTCAGCTAATCCTAGTCAATCTCTGGACGCTGATCGGTATTCAGATCGCCATCGGCGTCCTCTTGGGCGTCATCGTCAGTTCTATATCCGTCAGAAGATTTCTCAAAGCGTAAGAAACTGCCGCAAAACCCCAGCCATATCGCACCCCAGGGGTGCGATATGGCTGGGGATGTAGAATACTAATCTAAATAGCAACTCTTAACTTTTGCCATATCCAACATTGACTTCTCTGTTACAATTAGACTACTCAATGATGATTGGAGGTCGTTTAGCAAGATTGGTTATCACTTTTGTCGCCGTGA
>CAYIGA010000011.1:0-20213 GCA_964362925.1 uncultured Candidatus Saccharibacteria bacterium
ACTGAATTGCGAGCTTTACGAGGCGTATCCCGCCGACTCTAGCGAACAATTTACTGAATTGCGAGCTTTACGAGGCGTATCCCGCCGACTCTAGCGAACAATTTACTGAATTGCGAGCTTTACGAGGCGTATCCCGCCGACTATCGATGACGGGGCGAAGCCCCTAGTCGAAGTCGGCATTCCGCCGACTATAGCGAGCGGTGAAACCGCGAGCTTTACGAGGCGTATTCCGCCGACTATCGACGACGGGATAAAATCCCTAGTCGAAGTGGTTGTACCAATCACTATACACTTCGCCCGAATCATTTTCGAGAAAGATTGACCAAGGAGCCGAGGTGGTGATTGGGGCGACTAGGATTTCTTCAGTCATCGCAGAAACTCCTCAACCGAAAGCCTGGCTCGTTTGATTTGGCTTCGCAACAACCCTGACGCTAGCTCTCTATGATTGGGATAAATAGTATTGGTAAGCCTGGTTTGGGATTATACAAAATCATATAACTACCTTCTTGATGATCGACACTGTAGCCAATTTTTAGAAAAACTTTGACGGCTTTTTTGCCCGAAATGTTAGCTAATTGCCCCACCTAGACTCCAACCGTAATGTACCGAATTTCTTCTTGGGGGACTGTTTTGCCTCGTTGCTTTAATACTTTCAAGTAACCCTTGATGGCTTCTTCAACATTTTGGAGCGCTTCTTCGGTTGTTTTGCCCTGACTCATACAGCCGGAAAGCATCGGCACTTCCGCCACGAAGCCGTCGTATTCCGGGTCGTACTCCAAATAAACTTTGAATTTCTTGGTCGCTTTCATTTCTTGAAATACTAATCTTCGCCCGATTCATTGTAAAGCTGATATATTGCTCGCGGCGTACTCGCTACGCCAAACCGTCAATTCCGAACAAGTTAGTTCTGGTGGGCGAGGTGGGAGTCGAACCCACACTCCTTTCGGAACACGGGCCTAAACCGTGCGCCTATACCAATTCGGCTACTCGCCCAATATTTCTGCCCGCCCATCCCAGAGAACCATAAAATCTTACCTTAAACTGGCAAAAAATCAATCTAAATCGTAATTCTACTTTTCAGCTTCTCGAAAGTTTTTGGGCCAATGCCTTTAACTTTGACGATATCCTCGATCCGGACAAACGGGCCGTTGGTCAGGCGATAATTAATAATCGCGTTGGCGTAAGCCGGTCCGATGCCTGGCAGGGTATCAAGCTCGCCGGCCGAAGCGGTGTTGATGTTGACAATCCCACTGATGGCTGGCGAGGCGACGGTATCGTTGCTAGCGGTCAATCCGCTAGCTGGCGGATTGGCGGAGGGAGGATTTTGAAGGGTATTACTAATATCAGTGACAACTGATTGGGTTGGGGCGGCTGGCTGCTCGACTATCGATTGCTGGCCGGATTTATTTCCAGAGGAATCATGAGCGGAGCGATTATTGTTGACCGACGAGCCAAGCAAGAAACTCGATCCGGCTACCAAGAGCATTACTAAGACCCAACCGACATTGCCGCCGAGCTTGTCTTCAAGAGCGTTGGTGGATTTGACCATATTTATGTTGTAGCACTTCTTTTTTAAGTCGGGGATAGTTGTCAAGACCAGTTTTAAGAATTACTTCGGCGGCCTCATGGGCACGCTCAATCGCTGGGACGTCGGACAGGGAGGCGTATTTCAGCTCCGGCAAACCACTCTGTTCCAAGCCAACCAACTCTCCTGGGCCACGTAACTCTAAATCGGCCTCGGCAATTTTTAGACCGTCGCTCGTATCCGCGAGCACTTCTAAACGTCTTTGAGCCAGCGGCGAATTAACTGATTGACCCAAATAGCAAACAGACGCTATCTGACCGCGACCAACTCGGCCGCGGAGTTGATGTAATTGGGCCAGCCCAAACCGGTCGGCTTCTTCGACTAAAATCCAGGTCGCGGCCGGGTTGTCGATACCAACTTCGACGACAGTGGTGGAGAGCAAAATATCAACGCCTCCAGTTTTGAACTCTTTAATAATTTTTTCTCTTGTAACGGACTTGACTCGGCCGTGGACCAGACCAATTCGACTGGCGGGAAAACGTTTTTTCAGTCTCTGCTCTTCGGCGATGACCGCTTTGCGTTCGTTGGCAAACAAGTTCGGGTCGGGGTCGCTCGTCGGGTTGATCAGCGGGCAGATGACATAGCCAGGCTGATGATCATTAATTCGTCTCTCGATGTCTTGCTCCGCTCTTGGCCGACTAGTATCGTCAAAGACGACGGTCAAGACTGGCTTTTGGTGGAGCGGCTTATCGAATAAATAAGTAATATCAAGATGGCCAAAAAGACTTTGGGCAAGCGAGCGGGGAATCGGCGTCGCGCTCATCATCAATAAGTGAGCAGTTGGATAGCGGTCGAAGATCGCTTGGCGCTGTTCAACGCCGAAGCGATGTTGCTCATCGATCACAATCAGCCCGAGGTTGTTAAATTTAATCTTTGGCTCCAATAAGGCGTGGGTGCCAACAATAATATCGGCGTCAAGATAATCATCTTTAGTGATAGCGCTGACTTGGGCAACTTTTATTCCTAACGGCTGAAAGATTGTCGAGAGGGTTTCGGCTTGTTGGGCGGCCAAAATAACAGTTGGGTTAAGCCAAATCACTTGGCGATGATGACGAACGACGGCTGACGCGGCGATCATCGCCACCGCCGTTTTGCCCGAACCGACCTCGCCGTAAAGCAGACGAGACATCGGATGATTGAGCGCTAGATCTTGAATAATTTGCCAGCTGGCCCGCCGCTGGCCGTCGGTTAATTTAAACGGCAGAGCAGCGGCGACTTTTTTCAAGCCAGCGACATCAACGACGATCGGTTCGGCTGAAAGAGACAAGCGTTCTTGCTTAGCAAGTAAAACTTGAGTCGACAGCACTAGTAACTCCTCAAAAGCCAGTAATTTTTTGGCCCGCTCCAAAGAGTCAAGATCGGTCGCAAAATGGCAGGCCTCAATCGCTTCCGAGCGACTAGGTAGGTTGTGCTTGGCTCGGATATCAGCCGGCACGATGTCTTTGAACTGACTAATCAGCGGTCGGCTAAGAGTCACCAGCCGACGAATCGTCGCTTGATAAAGACCAGTGGTGGTCGGGTAGATCGGTGTTACTTCTAAATTGTTGATCAGTTTTTTGACAAAGAACGGATTGCCTAAACTGGGCGCGATCCGTTTTTCGCCAAAGAGCATGACCACTTGGCCCTCTCGCAACTGGCGTAAGAGATAGCGCTGATTAAACCACAGAGCGTTGATCGTTCCTGATTGATCGCCAATTTTGGCTTGAACTATCAGAATTCCCCGTTTGCTCCGTCGACTGTGAACCGATTCAATTGTGCCGTTGATGACACTCGGACAGCCGACGATGAGCCGATTAATCGGCCCTAGTTGCGACCGATCCTCCAAACGATGAGGGATTAGTTCGAGTAAATCTTTAACTTTTATCACCCCGAGATTACTCAACTTTTTGGCCAAAAAATCGCCCACACCGGGTAATTTTTCGATCTTGTCGCTTAGTTTCAATTGATTGGATTTGGTGGTAACCATCTCTTGGTGATAGTCTAGTTCTTAAGATGTTTGACGACAAGAAACAGCCCTTAATTCTGGTCTATGCCCTCGTTTTTTTTGGGCTTTTGGCAATCGTTAGTTATCTGCTTCTAACAAACTATTCGGCTCCAGTTACCGACAATACCACCGCCGAAAGTGTCAACGTCCCAAGCTACCAAAATCTTTATTCTAGCCGAGAGTAACTTCAATAAAATGGCTGCCGCCGCTAAACGGCCGGATGACGTTGCCAGTCAAGCGGACGCCGTCAACAATTATCCGGTCAATGCCTTTAGAAACCCGAAACGGGTTTTGAATTCTAAAGTGATAGTCGGCGCCCCGAAATTGTCGAGTCACTTCCACTTGCCGCCAATCTTTTGCTAGGCAAGGATCAATTTTTAGTCCGCCTAAGACTGGCTGAACGCCGAGAATATAATCGAGACAGCCCCGCCAAAACCAAGAAGCTGAACCGGTCGCCCAGCTAAACGACCCTCGACCAAACTCGGGATGCTCCGGCCCGTAAATAAATTCGGCGTAAACATACGGCTCAATTTTATATGTTTCCGGGTCTTTAACTCGATAAGTAAAGTTAGTTTCTTGCCAAAATTTAAAAGCCTGGTCGCCCCGGCCAAGGAGGGCTTCGGCGATAATCGCCCACGAAACAGGATGATTGAAGATAGCGCCGTTTTCTTTCGTGCCCGGAGCAAACTGAGAAATGGTTCCGTATTTTTCTTCCGGATGCTGAAAAGCTGGCAAAAATATCGCCGGACCGTATTTGGTGTTGAGCCGTTTCCAAACAGCGTCCATCGCTTGCTTACCTCTTTTCTCGTCAGCCACACCCGATATAACTGCCCATGTCTGAGCGTTAATATCAATTTTTTGATAACGATTTTTCTTTGATCCAAGAGGGGAACCGGAATTAGTACTGGAGCGAATATACCACGAGCCGTCCCAAAAGTATTTATTGATCGAGTTTTTAATCTTTTCATAGATTCGCTGATACTTTTCGACCAAGTCATGCTCGCCAACACCCTCCAAGATTGGCGCCAGCTCACGCAAGCTGTAACAAATCTGACAGGCGACCATTTGCGACTCGCCTTCACCTTGCTTGGCGGGATTGAAGGCGTCGTTCCAGTCTGCGGTCAAGCGATAGGGCAAGTGTCGGGGCGAGAGATTTTTTAGGCTGTACTCAATCGCCCGAATTAGATGTTCCAATATCGTTCCCGAGCCAGAGTCGTAATACGGTATCGTTTTTTTCAGCAAACCTAAGTCGCCCGTTTCTTTAAGGAAAAAAATCGTTGCTAAAACTAACCACTGCGGATCGTCCGAGTGGTTAGTAACCTTGCCTACGAGCGTTAACTTATCCCAGTTATGGACGGTCCGGCCTTCTTTGAGTTGAAAGCCGAACAGTCTTTTTAACTGTTGGGTGGCTAAAGAAATGTCGTTCGGCATGACGCCGATAATGTGCTGACACATATCGCGAAAACCGATCGTCGCTGAACCACCACCGATATAATAAGAATCCATCAGCGACCAGTTGGCCGTCACCCAAGCTTGATACTTATTCCAATAATTAAACGAGATATCAAATTCTTCTTCCGGAGTCCGAGCGAGCGTCTTTGAGTTGTAAGATATCCAGAAATCTTTGACCTTGGCTAGAGCGGTCTCGATCTCGCCCGGACGTTTGTACTTATCAATAATCGCTTTAGCTCGACGTTCGCCGGTCGCCATCGCCTGATTAAAACTTTTTGATTCGGGATTAGTTTCGACTGCCCCCAAAATAGCGTTCAAGTTGGTCGTGGCGCCGACACCAAGAATAATATTCTTTTGTAAAACTCCGACTGCTCGATGACCCAGGCCTTGACTTCGAGAGCATTTGCCCTCAACGACCGCTTGGGGCCGGATAATGTCGCCGTAGACTCCGGTAAATTTGTCTTTTTGACAATCAAAGCTATTAACCACTCTATCGAGGGCAAAGTAGGCGACTTTGTCCCAAAACAAACCAACTTTTTGGCTAGTTTCCCAGCGACGTTTCCCAGCGAAAATGGTGTCATTTTTAAATGAAGTGACATTAAAAAGATCGTTGAAACTGGCCTCCTGGGAGTTACTCATTTGTTGGCCCAAACTCCACTCAACAAAAAAGAAGATGCTTAAATTGCGTTTTTTTGGTTCGGAATTGGTAAGTTTAACCTGCCAAATCTCGCAATTATCGGCTTGGGGAACAAAAAACAGGACCGAGCTGTCAATATTGTTGTTAGCCGATTCGATGATGGTATAACCGATGCCGTGCCGGGCTTCAAAGTGGTCAGGCTTTTTCATTACTGGTTGCCAACCCAAACCCCAGAATTCGCCAGTATCGTTGTCGCGAAGGTAAATATAGCGACCGGGCCGATCTTCAATGACGACGTCGCCCGGTATTTTACGAGTAATATGATTATAGCCAGCGTCGCCAACAAACGAGTAGCCGCCGCCGGTCTGGGAAATTTGGGCGACGTACTGGCCGTTGGTCACAAAATTTACCCACGGCCGTGGCGTATCCGGCCGATGAATAATAAACTCGTCACCAGTTTTCGAAAATTCCCCGTATGGTTCGATTTAATTCCTCCTTTGTTTATCATATCAAGGCCGATTGGCTAAGAGAAATATTCGACTATTTTAGTCGAGAAGCAACAACGAGCGGCTGGCGAACGCTTTCCCATAAAACGTCGTGATTAACTCGAGAGGTGGCGTTTCGATCATGACCGCGATCGATTAAGTCCTTTAGAAGACTGGCCAAAAGCTGCTTGTAGCGAGCATCCTTAGTCAAATCATCGTCAAGTTCCTGCCGACGATCTCCGTCAAGGATAATCATCCGTTCCGGCAACCAACCGAATGTGCTGATAGCGCCATCAACAAACATATATTTCGTCTCGACTGATTCCTGGTCGCTTCTCGCGTCTAGATTAGTCAATAAAGTCGTTTTGGTCGTCAGGAAATCTAGTTCGATAAGATGAGCGTGGCCAGGTTTTTGTTGACAGCGAAATTCAATCGGCTTCTTGCCGACAATATAATTATATAGATCAATAAAATGACAATAAGTATTCAAAAAAAATCCGCCGCTCTTGTTTTTGTCCCAATACCAATGGTCCTCGGGATATCTTGCTAACCAAGCCTGGGTCACGATGCTTTTTAGTCGACCCATTTTTTTGCTTTCGACAATCTCTCTTATTTGTTGGTTGAACGGATGGTAACGCAAGACGAGATTAGCGGCTATGCTTTTACCACGGCTTTCGGCTAACTCAATTAATCGCCTTGCTTCCATCTCGGAAAAAGCGATCGGTTTTTCAACTAAGACATTTTTTCCTTTCTCCAGCGCCTCGCTTGCTAGCTGAAAGTGAGTATCGGGCCGAGTTAGAATTATGACCGTATCAATTAAATCTAACCGAAATAAATCGGTCGGGCTTCGACTGACTGTCATAATCTTCCAGCGCTTGGCGACTTTTTCGGCTTGAGCGACATTGAGGTCAGTAATAGCCACGACTTCCACTTCAGGTAGAAACTGCTGGTAAGCCGCCAAACACAATTCGCTAAATACCCCCGCGCCGACAAAGCCCAGCCTAGTTTTTCTCATCCAATTGCTGAAGCAACTCGACAAATCTCTGACGGGCCAGTGGCAGGGCTTTCTCGGCCTCGGCGATATTGGCTGGATTCTCGTTTGATCGGGGCTGACAATAGTAGTCGTACCACTCGGCAAAACTACTTAGGAGGCGGGCAACAATCATTTTGGCAACTTGGATGGTTTCGGTCTTTTCCGCCACCGTTTGACACTGATTGAGCATCGCCTTTAGAATCGCTTGACCAAACTCGGGTCGATCGTAAGCGAAGAGCCAAATAGTCATCCAATCAATCGCCTTTGGCCCCCAAGCCGCCTCGCCCCAATCGATCACAAATAAGCCGTTCTTTCCGCCGTCTAAAATATTCGCCGGCGCCAAATCGGTATGGACAATGCTATTTGTTTGAGTCACCGTTAATGGCTGACTTAAAATCTGGGCAAGTAGATCGAGCATTTCTTGGCCAAGGTGCTGAAGAACAAATTTTCGTCTTTGATCAAACTCTTTAGACCATTGCTCCTGCCAATCCCGATGATTAAGTAAGGTTCGATCAGCCTTCTGGCTGATCTGATCAAGCGCCCGGCGCCAGCCGACGATAAATTCGAGTAATTGAGTCGAGTCGATCTCTGGTTTAAACGAATGCTTGCCGACCGATGTCCCTTTTAAGTCCAATCGCAAAATCCATTCCGGCGGCGAGTCAAAGTTTGTTTGGAGCGTCTTTTGGGCCGGTAAGCCGGCTTCCGCTAGCCGATCATTAATGTAGCGAGCGACAGATTCGCTTCTAATAAATCTTTGCCGGGGATTAACTTCTCCGGGTGTCCTAATTTTTAGTCGAACCATTCTTGTTTTGCCTTCTTCAGTTTGTTTGCCAGCGATGAGAATTTTCTGCCACGGCTTGATCTGCCAGTTAGAAAAATGGAGCTCTTCAGTTGGCTTGAGGTGAAGATCGGCCAGAATTGTCGATATTGCTCGGATCAGTTCCTGGTTATTCAGCTCGGTCATGATTGTTTAACTCGGCCAAACTTAGATAGGCCAGCAGATAGCTAACAATAGACTCGGCGCCCTGATTTTTATTGACACCGCCAGGTGTGACGCCATCGTAGATGCCGCCTGTTGTTTCGTCAATCAGAGATTTCTGTTGGCAGTTGTTGCCTCTGTACCAGCTGAACCACTCGCTAGCGACTTCTAAGTACTTCTTATTTTTGGTTAGTTGATAAATTTCTTTAGCCGCTAAAACCATGTCAGCCGCTTCTAGTGGCTGTTGGTCGTAACTGGCCTTTTGGCCACTCTTAAAAAACCAACCATTTTGGCCAATCGGTGCCGGCTGGCCGTCGAGGCGACAGATTCTATTAAGCCAATCGAATGATTTAATTGCCACTTCGCTGGCTCGACTGTCTTTCAAGACAAGAGCCGCTCGAGCCAGAGAGTAAGACAGAATACCGTTAGCGTAGAAAAGGCCGTCTTCAAACCACAGCCAAACGTCACTCGACTGACGATCGAAGATATCGACTAGTTTATCAGCCCAGCGCTTGGCTTCTTCCAGCTTGCCGGCAGCCACCAAGCCGAGCAAAATATAGGCCTTGGTTCGAACGTGAGGATGATTAAGGTGTTTTTCGATTGAGGCCCGGCCAAAAATCTCGGCCGATTTTTTAACCAGCTCTTTATCGGGACAAGTGGCGATTACTTCTCCTAAGGCCCAAATCGCTCGACCGATCGAGTCTTCCGATCCTTCAGCTTCAACCAACTTCTCGGAAAAACTAAGGAAGTTATGAAAACTACCGCCCTCCTTCTCGACTCGTTGCAAATAACCGAAATAGACTTCCGCCAGACTTAAAATTGAGGCGTCTTGAAAAAGACGGTAATGCCATAAACAAACAATCAACGCCCGGGCGTTGTCATCGATCGAATAGCCGTGAGCTGGGTCGGGAACGTCAAAATCAGCGTGTTGGATAATGCCCGTTGGTGTTGTTAGTCTTTTTAGGTGTCGCAAAACCGGTCGATCTTTAAATTGCCCAAAAAAGTTATTTTCCATGTTCCCTGGCCACAATCTCAAAAAGATCCAAATGTCGCAAAGCGACATTTGACCAAATCATATTCCGACCGTAGGCGTAGGCTTTCCGAGACATCTCTTGGGCGCTATTGGAATCGCTTAACAAGTGATTTATTTTTTTTGCTAGATCGTGACTGTCGAGTGGTCTACAGAGAACTCCCCGACCTTCAGCCAGGACTTCCTTGGCGTAAACATATGGCGTCGAAATGCAGGGACGACCGGCGCTAACCGCGTAGGACAAAGTTCCAGATGAAACCTGATCCAAATTAGGGTAAGGGGTAACGTAGACATCGGTCGCCCGCAGATAGCTAACGATTTCATCTAAGGTCAAGTAGCGATTAACAAATTCGACACTTTTTTCCAAACCAAGTTTAGTAATTAATTTTTGTAAGCTGTCGCGATAAACTTCACCTTCTTGGCGTAAAACGACCGGATGAGTTTCGCCTAAGAGCAAAAGTTTGGCCTTCGGATTCTTCTTGATTACTTCCGGTAAAGCCTTAATGGCGTATTGGTACCCCTTTGAACGGCTGAACAAACCAAAGCTAGATATAATTATCGAGTCAGCAAAACCCAGTCTTTTTTTATGAGGAGCGCTTGGTCCGAAAGAAACATCTGGTACTCCGTGAGGGATAGTGACAATTTTATTGGGGTCAACATCGTAATGTTCGCTCAAAAATTTACCAGCGGCGGCGACAATAACAATCAGCGCTGCTGCTTTTTTGGACATCTCCTTGACGATCTCGACCATTTTTGGTTCGGGATTTTGTAAAACGGTGTGGGGACAGATGACGATCGGTTTAGTAATTCGATCCATAAAAGGGAGGATGTATTCGCCTTGAGTACCGCCAAAAATACCAAACTCGTGCTGGAGAACAACAACATCGGCGCTAGACTGATTGATGTAATCAGCCGCTTTTAACCAAGTGCTTAAATCTTCCTGATCGATTTTGTACTTAACCTCCCAGGGGTAGATTCGGTGCTGACCGCCCGAATGTTCATCGTCGATTGCAATAATGTCAGCCAGATAGTGAGGATTAAGGACGTTGATGGCTTTGGTTAGGGCGCGGGTGTAGGTGGCAATGCCGCACTCACGGGGAATATAGGTGGCAACGTAAATTACCCGAACTTTTCGTTCGGTAGCGGCCAGTTGGGCGGCCAGGCGGATTTTTCGGGCGTTTATTGATGTCATCTATATATTGGTTAATTGTGCCCACATTGTAACGGAAAAAAGCCAACCCTTCAATCAGCTTGACGCTGGCCGTTAAGGTAATCAGCGGCGACTTCCGGGCTAAAGACGTCGATGATAACGCCGCTCCCAAGCTCATAACCACCAAAAG
Organism: uncultured Candidatus Saccharibacteria bacterium; assembly: GCA_964362925.1. Classification (GTDB taxonomy): domain Bacteria; phylum Patescibacteriota; class UBA1384; order 2-12-FULL-50-11; family 2-12-FULL-50-11; genus JANLIQ01. The sequence goes on from CAYIGA010000011.1 coordinate 10,526, forward strand.
TTCCCAACCGCGGGGCGATTTCTAAGTGCCAACGATAATACTCGGCCTCTTCGAGCGAATTGGGCGCCGAGTGAATATAAAAATTGAGCGCCGGTTCGTTGAGGGCGAGGTTAATTTTGGCCATCGACTGGCTTAAAACAGGAATCAACTCGGCCAGTTCGGTAGCGGAAATTTTATCGAAGCGGCTAATTTGGTATTTAGGCACAATCCAAGTTTCAAAGGGGAAGCGGGCGGCGTACTGGACAAAGGCAATGTAGTGTTCGTTTTCAGCGATAACCCTTTTAGCAAACTTCTGTTCGTGAGCGATCAGATCGTCAAAGGGGCTGCGACTGTTAAGTTCTAGATACCTCTGACATTCAGTTAATTCGCGGGAAATTAAGTTGGGAATAATATTGGAGGAAAAGATTTGGGCGTGAGGGTGAACGATCGAAGCGCCAGCGGCCGGTTTTTCATTATAGATTGCCATCGTGTAGTCGTTATTGCAGAGTTGGTCGAAGTGCTGATAGCGCTTCTTCAACATTACTAGCAAATCTCTCCAAGTTCGCTGGTCAAATTTTGGCAAGGGTCGATCGTGATCTTTGATAATCACCACATCGTGACCACCTAGCGACGGTTTGGCCAAGAAAAAATCGTCCTCAACTTTGTACGAGCGCTCGCTACATCGAGTCTGGTCCTCAACAAAAGCTGGATACTTGTTGGCAATTACATAAACTAGTTCAGTTTCGTAATGCTTGAGGCGATTTTGGCTGTAGTTAGCATGTTCAAGACAGAATGGGCAATGTTCTTTAGCTGAAAGAATTGGTTGGCTGGCACTGACAAATTCGCTCGGCCGCTTGACTCGTTCGGGAGCGATGACGACCCAGTCGCCGGTAATAATGTTTTGCCTTAACTGTGGCATCTCATTTTCAGCTTAGCTGAAAATGCAAACCCCAAATACCAAAAACCAAGTTCCAAACGTTTGGAACTTGTAATGTTGGCTAATTTGGATTTGTTTGGTTATTGGTTATTCTTCGCCGGAATACCACATCTGGCAAAGCGTCGATGTCGCCAACGGACCCGCTTCTTTGAAGTCAGAGCCCTCGTTGGAAGACGGCGCGGCAGTCGTTGAAGAAGTTACAACGGGCGAAGAAGCCCGGGCGAGCTTCATTTGGTGATTGGAGGCGCTGGCTTTAAGCCAAGAATTGGCTTAAAGCCAGCGCCACTGCGTCGGCGGCGTCGTCCGGCTGGGGAATTTTTTCCAGACCAAAGTAATTTTTAACAAAATTCTGGACGTCTTTCTTCTTAGCCTTACCGTTGCCAAGCAAAACTTTTTTCAGTCGCAGTGGGGCGATTTCGACGATTTTAATATTGGCCTGCGCCGCCGCCAACAAGACGACACCGCGGGCTTGACCGACGGCAAAAGCGGTTTTGGCGTTGTTGGCGAAAAAAATCATCTCGATGGCGATTAAATCCGGCTTAATTTCATTGAAGCGCTTGACCATCTCGTAATAGATAAAAGAAAGCTTCTGGCCTTCGGGGGAGTTGGGCGTTGTTTCGATACAATCGTAATGGATCAGACGGGCTTTACCTTTAATAATCTCAATCAATCCCAGCCCCAACTTGCCTGAACCTGGGTCAATCCCTAAAATCCGCTTGCCCTCCATCATCGAACAGTCTCTTCTTTTCTGGATTAAAAAGAAAGGCCCGCCAGTCGCGGGCCTTGGAAGACGTCTCGGACGTCACGGTTGCAGTTGCGGTTCCAGTCTGCCTTCACTGCCTTCACTGAAGCCACCCGGTGACAGGGTCACCCAGATAGAGAACGTTACCTCGCGAGACGCCTGCCAAACGACGGTTTTGTGCTTTAAGATATCCCTTAATCCGTCCCTGATTAAGTCAGTCCGCTCCTGGAGGTTGGCGTGTCGATCGGGGAAGTCATTGGCAATCACGCCGATCGAAAAGTCGTGGGTTACGACGTCAAATGACCGTGACTCCCGGAAATAGACGGAGACGTCTTTCTCGGTCAGACTGCCACCCGCGTCTTGACAGCTCAAAAATTGAGCGGCGAGATGAACCAGACTTTTACCCAGATCAAACTGGAATTGGATCCCGTTCAACCCCGGCACTTGGTCTGGATTAACCACTACCTCAATTTGCAGCATCGACCTGCCTCCAAAGGAACTCGTTGCCAACCGGCAACTGTAGCGAAATTCTACCAACATTGCTCCGATTAGTCAATAAATTCAGATGGGAATATCGAAGTTGCTAGAGATTTTTATGACGTCGTCGAGACGAGTCAACGCCGTCGATAGTTTAATAATTCTTTCGGCTAATTTCGGCTCGGTGATTAGCACCGTTGTGGTTGGCTGATGCTCAAAACTAACCTGATTACTGGAAAAATTGGCTTCGGCCAGTCGGCGTCGGACGAATTCCAACTCTTTTGGGTCGGTGTAAACAAAAACTTTGTCATCGTCAATTTCCAAGTCAATGGCTCCAGCCTCGATTGCCGCTAATTCGGCTGTTGCCACGTCAAAGTTTTCCAAAATAATCTGCCCCCGTTTTTTAAATAAATAGCCAACCGAACCGCTTTCGGCCAGCTTACCATCGAACTTGTTCAAAATCGCTCGGATATCGCTAACTGTTCGGTTACGGTTAGTGGTGGCTGTCTCAATCAAAAAGGCCGTCCCGCCGGGACCGTAGGCCTCAAAAACAATCTCTTCCATGACCGAAGCGTCAGTACCTTTGACTCGATCGATCGCCCGCTCGATATTGTCTTTGGGCATATTATTATCACCAGCTCGATCAATCGCCAGTCGGAGTTGGAAATTAAGCTCTGGATCCGTCCCGCCTCTAGCGGCAACGGTAATGGCGTTAGCCAATTTCGAAAAAACCGCCCCTCGTTTTTGATCGGCCAGGCCTTTTTGGTGCTTAATACTCGACCACTTACTATGCCCAGACATTAACTCGATTTTACTCCCTCAACCGTCGTTCGACCACTTCGCTTGGATTTGGCAGATCTCCTACCTGACCGTTGCCGTTGGTGGAAGGAGTGGAGTATAATAATCAGCGAGATCAACTTAAGGATAAGTTCGACGCTCTTTGAACATCGCTTCGGGAGAGGAATAACAGTGGTTAAGATAGAGTCTAAGCCCGTCGATTTGGCCAACCTGGCCAAATGCCCGTATCTGCTACTAAACTTGTTTACCAGCTTTAAGAAGGAAGGGCGGCCGGCGGATACGGACGGTCACTGGGCCAAAGGAGATAACGGCATCATCCTTTGCCTATCCTCTCACCAACCAAGGGGGATAGTTCGCTCTTGGCTTAAGGTCTGGCTAAGTGAAAGGAGTCAGAGCCGTCAACCTGGGAAGCCCGATCTGACGATCGGTTACGGTCCGAGACCGGGTTTGACCCCTTCCTCGCTAAAGGTTGGTCGGAACGGACAGTATTGGACGGAGCCGGAGAAGCTTTGTCGGCTAACCGACCAGTCATCGAGCTCTTTGGCAGCGATGACAATCACCGAGCTGATCAACCGTTTTAGAGAGCTCTCACCAGGATCCTTATCGATGCCGACAACTCGACGAGTTTATCGATCGAGAGACGGATGAGTCGGGCAATTTTGAGCAGAAGTCATCGGGGATTACATCGGCGCCGTTTACGCTCTAGCAATATGCTGGCGTAAACGGCCTTTTTTTCGACCGAGCTGTAATTTTAGAATTGGCTTTTTGCCTACCATCGTGACTTAGCCCTTGGGCTTCTGGCGACGAATTTTTTGAAAACGATCGCTCGATTAGGGATCGGCTTGACAGCGGTGGCCGGAGTTCGTCAGCGAACAGCGAATGCTTCCGTCTTGGTCGACCCGAAGAACGGGGATATTAAGAGTCTTCAAACGGTCAAGGATAGTCTGATGAGGATGGCCGTAACGGTTATTGCGGCCGGCCGAGATCACCGCGATTTTCGGCGTCACCGCTTCCAAAAATGGCAGGCTGGAGCTGGTAACCGAGCCGTGATGGCCGACTTTTAAGATATCGGCGTGTTTAACGATACCCCGAGCAAGCATATCCGCTTCATGCTCGTTTTCGGCGTCACCAGTCAGCAGAACCGTTGTCTGGCCGTACTGCCAAAAAGTGACGAGGCTAGCGTCGTGGGGATTGTCCGGCGCTCGAGCGGCAAAACTTTCCAGTGGATAAAGGGCGATGCCGGTCAAGCCATTAAGGTTAAAAGTTTTACCGGCGGTTATATTCTCGGTTTTGATCTGTTTTTCAGCTACTAGCGCCTTAAACTTCCGGTAGGTTTGAGAGTCGTACTCGGCGCCGGAGATCCAAATAAGGTTAACTTTGTAATGCTCCAAAACGGCATTAACGCCCGATAGATGATCGGCGTGGTTGTGGCTGACGATGACTAAATCAATCTCTTTGTCGGTCAGCGGCAGGGCTTTGGCCAGTTGAGACAATACTGAATTGTTCGGTCCGCCGTCGATCAAAATCTGCTGGCCGTCGTTGGTGTCAAACAAAATTGAATCGCCTTGGCCGACGTCGAAAATCCACAGCCGTAAACTACTATCGCGTTCGACGGCTTGAAATTGGGCGGCGCCGAAAGTAATTAAGAGCAGGGCGACAACGGCGAAAACAAATTGAATTGCTTTGTTCTTCCCGAGGATACGGATGGAGCGATTGCTAGCTGGCATCTTCTTCGGTAGCTAATCGGTCAAACAGATCGTATTGTAGCGGGCGAGTGACGTTCAGCCACTCCAGCCCGCCGACGATAATTACCATTAACCCAGCGATAACTAACGGTGGCAGGGTCAGATTGGTTGAAGCCAATTGCCACGAAGCCAACTTTTCGCTAACAATAACTACCCAAGTCAAGAGCGGCCAGCTGGCCAAGATAATTGTCTGGCCGATAACAGGAATAATCATCAAGGCCACACTGATAATGCCGATCGCCATCACTAGCGGAATGAGCGGCAGAACCAAGATATTGGACAAGGGTGAGACGACCGATAGTCGCTCAAAGTGGCCGATAATTAGCGGCGTCGTCAGCAAAATCGCCGCCAGCGTTTCCGATAGAACGTGTCGCAAAATGACCGGCAGTTTGGTTCGTCCGAGTATTCGATCGATGTACGGCGAGAGCCGGATCAGTCCATAAGTGGCGGCGACGGAGAGTTGAAAACCGACGTCAAAGACAATTTTTGGCTCAAACATGACTAGCACCGCGGCGGCGAAAATTAAAATGTTGACAGCCCGGCTCGGCCGGCCAAGATATTTAGCCAAAATTACTGTTAAGGCCATCGTCGCCGCCCGCAAAATCGAGGCTGGAGCGCCGGTAATAATCACAAACAGCCCAATTAGAGCCGCTGAAAGCCAGAGCGCCTGACGGCCAATTAAGGGCCAAAAAAAACTTACGGTGTTGGCGGTCAGAATCGTCAAGTTATAGCCGGAGACGGCGATGATATGAGTCAACCCGACAGCGCGAAAAGTATCGATCAAATCTTTATCAAGCTTAATTCGATTGCCGAGCAGTATCCCCGACATCAGCGAGCCGTGCGGCTCGGGCAAAGCCAGAGAAATTTTATCAACGATCAGATCGCGTAGATGCCCCAGGGAGTCGGCCAACTGACCGATAATTGTCAAATTCAGCCAAACTTCGCCAGCAGTGACTTGCCATAAAAATACCCCGAAAGTCAGGCCAAAAAGAGTAAGGGCAATTGTTTCGATCGGCTCGACTTGGCCACTCAAGCCGACTACGAGCCAAATAGTGGCGATCCAGCCGATTAGTAAGCGATCAACTTCGATATATGAACCGATGACGGCTCCCCCAATAACAGCTAGGCAAGTGATGGCAAATTTTCGCGACGGCGTCGGCTCCATGGTCGCAAGGTAGCCTAAATTCAACCTAGACGCAAAACGAGTTTAACGGTAAACTGGTGTCAATATGATGAAGAAAAATCCCAAATCCCCAATCCCAATTCCCAAAAATAAGGGAAAGATCGATTTAGAGCGTCAGCTAGATCGCGAACATGAGACCAAGCTCCGCCTAGCGGCCGAGTACGCTAATTTCCAAAAAAGGGTTGAGGCCGAAAAAGAAGTGTTGAAACATCATGCCAGTCGAGACTTGCTCAAAAAACTTTTTCCCATTTTTGATAATTTTTACCGAGCCAGTACTCACGCGCCGGAGGTTGGCTTAGAAGATTTACCCACTTTAACCGAAGAAGACTATAAAAAGATTTTTAACTATTTTTCGGGATTGCGTTTAATTGAAAAACAACTCGAACAAGTTTTGGGAGAAGCCGGACTAAAGCGTATTCCAACCGCCGGAGCGCCGTTTGACCACAATCTTCACGAAGCCATCTCTCACGAACCATCGGTTGAAGTGGCGACTAATCATATTATCGCCGAAGTCGAAACTGGTTGGATGATCGACAACCAAGTCATTAGACCGGCGAAGGTTCGGGTTTCCAAGGGTTAGGGCTTAAGGTCTTTAACGGTTAGACCGGTTTGTTTGAGAACTGCCGCTAAGGTACCTATTAGTAATAGGTTTATTGTGAATGGCCAAAACTGTCCGGCGTCCGTCGAGTCCTCCTGAAACTCGGCATATGCCTCGAGGATTAGGTGGGCAAACTCTTCGGCGTCTCGTCGGCCATCTTCAATCCTCTTGACTCCGCCCAGTCCGTTGACGAAGGGCCGTGTTAGTTCTTGAAAATCCCTGTCAGCCCATTCTCGAGCCGCTCCCGACTGCGAAAACTGTCTAACGACAGAATCGAAAAAGTTGACTAAGGCGGGACCGATTTTTGGAAAATTCGGTAATTCTCGCCTCGTCTCCCGAGAAAAGAGGACATCCAGGGTGACATCCCTGCCTAAGTGGCGAGCGATAGCGGCGCATAATCGCGTCGCCCTTGCCCCGTTCTCGGCGTCCATAGAGTAGGCCAACCTGATGAATCCTTCGATCGCTGGCGTCTGACCGATACGAATGGCCATCGGGTCAAATCGAGTCGGTTGAATTGGCAATGTCCACCTCCAAGTATTCATCAGTGATTTTAGCCAATCATCTTTTGTAAGTCAATCATCCGAACATCAATTTCTTGCTTGCCAATTTAGTTAGCCCTCGGTGCCCAAGGGTGTAGAATTACAGTAGTTAGAACCTCGCCCCACAGGAGTGATATGAGCAAAGAATCTCTTCTTGAAAAGGATTTTATCCGTGCCTTTCGGCAGGCGTCAGCCGAGTTCTCGGAATCAAGTATCTGGCGGAGCGCTCGGGAGAGCTACTTGCCGTCGCTAAACGGCCGGAGGTCACCTCGAGAAATTGCCAAGTTGCTTTCTAGCTTTGCCGCCGAACATCCCTATGTTTGCCAAAAACTGCCAACTGTTTACCGGTTAGCGGAAGAAGTTCTAGCCGCCGATCAGTGATTGGCGGCTAATTTTAACCGCGAAAGTACAGGGTATCGGCCTCAAGCCCTTGACAAAATGTAAAGGACGCTTTACATTAAACTTAATGAATAAAATAATTGGAATTGATTTGTCGCTTCGCTCGCTTCTCGCTAAAGCTCGCAGTAGGAACTACTATTTAACCAAGGAGAATAAATGTCGAAGATAATCGGAATCGATCTCGGTACAACTAACTCGGCTGTCGCCGTTGTTGAAGGCGGCAAAGCGAAAATGATCCCGACCGCTGAAGGCGGTAACTTAGTGCCGTCCATTGTCGCGGTCAATAAAAAAGGCGAACGATTGGTTGGCCAGTTGGCCAAGCGCCAAGCCGTCACCAACCCCGAAAACACCGTTTACTCGGTTAAGCGCCTGATGGGTCGCAAATTCGAGGACGAAGAAGTCCAGCGCGATCTCAAACTGATGCCCTACAAAATTGTTAAAGCCAATGGGGGCGTCAAAGTCAAAATAAGCGACCAAGATTACAGCCCCCAAGAGGTCTCGGCAATGATTTTGTCAAAAATCAAAGCGGACGCCGAAAGCTATCTCGGCGAAAAAGTTGACGGCGCCGTTATTACCGTCCCGGCCTACTTCAACGACTCCCAGCGCCAAGCGACCAAAGACGCTGGCACCATCGCCGGCTTGGAAGTCAAAAATATCATCAACGAACCAACCGCCGCCGCGCTGGCTTACGGCGTTGACAAAGACGAAAAGAAAGATCAAAAAGTGGCCGTTTACGACTTTGGCGGCGGCACCTTCGACATCACCATTATCGAAATTGGCTCCTCGGATGGCGAAGCAACCTTCGAGGTTCTCTCCACTGGCGGCGATACTCACCTTGGCGGTGACGATCTCGACCTGAAAATAATGGACTGGATCGTCGCTGAATTCAAAACTCGCGAGAATGCCGATTTAACCGGTGACGCCATGGCGATGCAGAGGGTCAAAGAAGCGGCCGAAAAAGCCAAAATCGAGCTCTCCCAAACCCAGGAGGCCGAGATCAATTTGCCATTTATAACCGCTGACGCCGACGGGCCAAAAAACCTTCATATGTCTTTATCGCGCGCCAAACTGGAAAGTTTGGTCGGCGATCTGGTTAAAAAAACCGCTGGGATTTGCCAAGCCGCTCTCAAAGACGCCAAGCTGACCAAGACCGACATCGCCGAGGTTATTCTTGTCGGTGGCATGACCCGCATGCCCTTAATTCAGCAATTAGTCAAAGACGCTTTCGGTCGTGATCCAAGCAAAGGCGTTAACCCCGACGAAGCCGTCGCTCTGGGCGCGGCGATCAAAGGTGGGGTTCTCTCTGGCGAAGTCAAAGATATTCTCTTGCTTGATGTCACCCCGCTGACGCTGGGCCTGGAAACGCTCGGTGGCGTGGCGACGCCGTTAATTGAGCGCAATACCACTATCCCAGCGAGTAAAACCGAGACATTTTCCACCGCCAGCGACAATCAGCCATCAGTCGAAATTCATGTTTTGCAAGGCGAACGGCCGATGGCTAGCGACAACCGGACGCTGGGCAAATTTCATCTCGACGGCATTCCGCCGGCTCCCCGCGGCGTACCCCAAGTGGAAGTGACTTTTGATATCGACGCTAACGGTATTCTTAATGTTAAAGCCAAGGACAAAGCCACTTCCAAAGAACAGCACATCACTATCACTGCCTCGAGCGGCCTGTCCAAAGAAGAGATTGAGAAGATGAAAGCCGAGGCCGAGAAACACGCTACCGAAGACGCTAAGAAAAAAGAGTTGGTCGAAGAGCGCAATATGGCCGAAAATCTAGTCCATATGGCCGAAAAAACCTTGAAAGACGCTGGCGATAAGGTTAAGCCCGATGACAAACGCGAAGTCGAAGACGCCGTCACCGCCGTCAAAGGCGTCCTCCACGGCGAAGACAAAGATAAAATCAAAACCGAAGCGGAGAAATTAAGCACCGCCCTCCAAAAAGTCGGCTCGGCGATGTACGAGGACAAAAAGGACGAGCCGGCCTCGGCAGATGCCCCGGCCGAAACGAAACCCGACGGCGACCAGCCATCGGGAGACAAACAATATACCGACGAAAAGCCGGAAGCAGACAGGTCGGAAGAAGTCAAGTAAGAAGGCTAAGCCAAATTCGGGGATTTTGTATTCGCGATTGGCACCTAGTGCGAAAGGCGCTAAGTAGTTATCCTAAGCTCTGGCGGTTTGACGATAGCGGTTGTCGCCATTTCTGGGTTCTTATGGGGCGCTGGAAGGTAAAATTTTACTCTATTCGATCGAGGCCTTTATTTTTGCTTTATCACGATCCCAAG
>CAYIGA010000012.1:0-19484 GCA_964362925.1 uncultured Candidatus Saccharibacteria bacterium
CCGGACTGTTTGTGGTGATGGTGGCCTTAACTCTGTTAGCTTTCCGCCGCGCCCTAAAATAAATTCCTCGGGCGCGGCCAATCAGGGTATATCCGCCATTAGGCGTCCTACCAAGACCTTCGTTCTTGGTATGGTCAGTGGTAACCTCCTACCAAGACCTTCGTTCTTGGTATAATCAACTTATCGCCAGCGTAGCTCAGTGGTAGAGCAACTGTTTCGTAAACAGTAGGCCGGGAGTTCAATCCTCCCCGCTGGCTCAATTTTACTTTTAGGCAAGTAAGTCGTGGAGCCGAAGACGCTAGTAAGGACAGAACTGCTTCTGTCAGACTCGTTGCGGCGGGTTTAGGCCTGTTCCGGGGCGCAACCGTGGAAGACGGCACCACCAGAAGGAAGCAGTCAACGACTGGCGCCCTTTTTCTTGATACAATAAATTGCCCAGGAAAATCGCTCTTGGCTTGACAGTTCGATCAACTAACTGCCTTCCAGTCACAGTAAAACCAAAAAACAACGATGAACGATTAGGTGAATATTTTGCTACACTGATTTAGTCCGTTACTCGGCGGAAAGCCGCCGACCTCGGTCGCCTTACCTCTGGCGACCTTCCCCCAGAGCCGGTGACTTGCGAAAGTTGCCGGCTCTCCCCCTAGATAGTCGCGATATTGATTGTCGAACCAGCTTTCGGTTCTTTGGCCAAAACCTTTTTGGTGACGGTAGTTTCTAGGCGATCTTTGATGACGGGGTCGAGGGTTCTTACTTCAAACAAGCGCTCATAATTGGATGCATTTGTAATTTTCTCGTATAATTTGCCTATCGTCGGAATGGACGGCGCTAAAGCTGTCGAAATCAGCAGGAAATCTACTCGGCCTAGTGGTCGGACTCCGGACCGACCATGATTGGTTTCTCGATATTTTGCCCCACGCTCTTCCTTAACATAGTGAACATATCGGACACAGCCCTAAAAGGAGGGCATTGATGATTGGGACCGGCGCCGAACCCGCGCATCGAGAGTTTGAGTTGTGTGTCAAACCCCTAAGAGATCGGTTGTTCAATTACGCCTATAGGATAACTGGCAACCGTGAGGATGCTGAAGATCTGACGCAGGAGGCCTGTTGTCGGGCCTACCGTTCGTTTGGCAAGTACGATCGGACTCGGCCGTTTGAAAAATGGTTCTTCCGCATACTGAAGAACTTGTTTATTGATAAACTGCGAATCAATGGGAAGCACCAGGCCATCTCCCTCGACCAGCCTCTAAGCAATGGCGATTACAGCTATCTGCTGGAGATCCCCGATAGAACCACCGATCCTGAAATGTTGATGATGGATCAAATCATCGATAAGCGTCTCGTGGGCGCTCTCTCGTCTTTACCAGAGCGATTCCGCCGAGTAGTTTTGTTGCGTGATGTTGAGAGATTGAGCTACGAAGAAATCGCCCGAGAAATTGGGGCTGGCATTGGGACTGTCCGCTCCCGGATCCATCGTGGCCGAGAGAAAATCCGAGCTAGGATGAGAACGTTAGACCCCGCTACCTACCCTACCCAAAAAGGGTCTCGAAATTAATCGAGGCCTTTTTCTTGACCTATTCTTTGCGGAATACCACCGGTGGAAGCCAATCGATGTCGCCAACAGATCCGCTTCTAGGATTTTTCGGCGGTTGGTTCTCCGCCAGAGGAGGCGGATGGTTGATCGCCTTCAACTCTGTCAGCTGGCGGATTGTCAGTCTCTTCGCCGACGGCGGCTGGTTCTTCAGCCAACGCGCCAACAGCGGCAACTTCCGCGGCTTTGTCTTCGGCCAGTTCGGCTTCGAGTTCCTCGTCGCTTCGTGGCGCCGTTACCAAAGCGACCACTTCTTCTGGATCGTTGGTCACCTGAACTTGGGCCGGAATATTCAAATCGGCCACTCGGATCTGATCGTCAAAAGTCTTTAAGATTGAAATGTCAACCTCAACATTGGGGATTAAATTGGCTGGCAAACAACGAATCGCAATTTCGTCGGTATTGGCAATAAAATTACCTTCTAATTCGTCAACCGCTGGCGAAATTCCAACAAAGATGATAGGAATGGTCGTCTCGATCTCTTCATCCATTTTGACAGCGTATAAATCAAAATGAATCGGCTCTCCAGTTAAATAGTGAAATTGCGGCTCGTGAAACAGTACCTTGATCGGTTTTTGCTCGCCAATCGTTAAATCAACCAAGGTACCGCTACCAGCTTGGGCGTAAGCTTTTTTAAGCGCGACTTGGTCAATCGCGATCGAGGCCGACGCCACACCGTGACCATAAACAACACCGGGAATTTCTCCCTTAGCCCGAATAGTTTTTACTTTTTTACCGGTCAGCTCTCGCGAGCGCGCGGCCAGGGCGACTGTTTCCATGGTTGAGGCTAAATTATAGCGCTAATTGAAGACTTTTTCTAGAGTGGTTTCCAGGGAATCAACTTCGGCCAGAATCAGTTTTAACTCGCTTGGAGAAATCGGTCCGGCTTTAACTAAATCTTTCAGCGTTAGCGGTACTAGTAAAATAATCGGAAAATGACCCCGGCTACAGGTAACAGACAGCTCAACCGCTTTGTTTAATTCGTAAGCCCGGACATGGATATCGCGCAGTTCAAACATCCGACCGCAAACGGGGCAAGTCAGTTCTTGCTGGGCTTTTCGAATTTCGTCTTGAAGAGAACGCATCAACTTCAGCTTACATCAGCTAAAGCAATTTTCAAGTATTAAGCTTGAAGTCTAATTTACTCCCTTTAGCGAGATACTTAGAGAGCTTGACGATTAGCTTGGCGCCAAGCATTAATTTCGGCGTGATGACCGCTCATGAGCACTGACGGTACTGTCATGCCTCGATATTTTTCCGGTCGAGTGTACTGGGGATATTCGGTTAAGCCGGTGGCAAAAGTTTCCTCTTTAAGCGATTCAGCGTTACCTAAAACTCCGGGAACAAGGCGAGTGACGGCGTCGATGATTGCCAGAGCAGCGAGCTCGCCGCCGGAGAGGACGAACGAGCCGATCGAAACTTTCTGGTCAACAAATTTGCTGATTCGAGCGTCAAATCCTTCGTAACGACCGCAAAGGACTAGCAACCGTTTCTTGGCAGCGAAGTCTTCGGCCATCTGTTGATTAAATAGTTCGCCATCGGGGGTCAGTATTATTCGGTGGGCTCGGTGATTGTGATCGAGCGCCCCTAGGGCAGCGTGAGCAACGTCAACCCGTAAAATCATCCCCGGGCCGCCGCCGTAAGGTGTGTCATCAACGGTGCCGTGTCGATCAACCGCCCAAGTCCGGAGTTGATGAGCTCGAATATCGATCAGGTTTGCTTTTTGAGCCCGGCCCGGAATCGAATACGACAGCGCCTGATCAATCATTTCCGGAAAAAGAGTTAGAACGTCGATAGTCATTGGAGCTATTGTACGCAAAAACGACCGCTTCAGCAGTCGTTATTGCTTCGATAGGGTTAATTTTAAATGACGCCGGTCGCTTTTTCTTCGACTTTTGGCTCGGGTGGCTTAACTGTTTCAGCCGGGGTGATTGGCGGATTATCCGTTTTGGCTACTTTAACAACAGACCCGGTTGGCTCGACTGATTCTTCCGGCACAGTCAAGCTATCGCCTTCAGGGTTAATAATTTTGAGATTAATCCGCGATTCGTTTCTAGCCCCAAAAACCCGCAAGAGCGACCGGATCGCTTTGGCCGTTCGACCCTCGCGGCCGATCACCTTGCCCATATCTTCGGGATTGACGGTCAGTTGAATTAAGACGCCACGCTCATCGAGCGTTCGTCCGGTTACGACTTCTTTTGGATAATCAACAATCGCTTTAACGATATTTTCGACAAATTCTTGGTCGGTCAGTTCATTTTTTCCAGGCATTTTCTCCTTGGATAGATTTAAGAATTTCAGTAGTTCGACCTTCTTTCCGCCCTACCGTCTTTTTGTAGCAAAAACGAGTTTAATTGTAAAGAAAAAATGAACTCTAGGCAGTCGGTTCCTCGGCGATTTTGCCAGTCCGAGCTGATTCTTCAGTCGCCAATACCGGGGGTTCGAGCGGTCGACTCGGTCGGTGTTTCCGCTATTTCAGCTGTCTCTTCGCTAGTTTCTGGCATTGGTCTTGGAACGACTTTCTCTTCAACCTTTTTCTTCGGCGCTTTGTGGTACTGAACAACGACGATTGATTTGTGTTTAATTTTATCTTTTTCCAATAATCGAGCAACAGTATTGGACGGTTTGGCACCCTTGTTGAGCCAATTGATAACTCCTTCCTTGTCAATTGAAAATTGTTTGCCGTGAGGATTGTAAAATCCCAAATCGGCCACATATGAGCCGTTGACAGCAAAGGAATGCTCGGCCACGACAACGCGGTAAGTTGGTTTGTTCTTTTTACCAATTCGTTTCAGTCGAACTACTAGCATTAAGCAATATTAGCGTACCAGGAGCAATTTTTCAACTGTTTAGCGTGGCCACGAACAAATTCCGGCCAAGCGGTCGGATTTCTGCCTTCAAGTTGAACGGTTTCGAGGGTAATCTTCTTTCCGTCAATGGTGGCGGAGAGAATTTTTAACCGTTTGTCGCCGAGAAAGGTAAAAGTGCCCGGCCAGGGATTGAGAGCCCGAATTTGTCGGTCGATTGTCTCCGGTGAGGCGAGCAAATCGATCTCGCCCATTTCTTTGGACAACTGACGCGTTTCGGTAGCTTTACCGGATTGAGGCTGGATTTTGACTTGGCCAGATAGATAAAGCGGTAGAGTTTTTAGCAACAGCCGGACGCCGACTGTCGATAGTCGATCGCGGAGCGTCAAGAAGGTTTCGTCCGGCGCGATTGGCGCCGTTGTTTGACTAACAATTTCTCCGGTATCAACACCAGCGTTCATTTTCATAATCGTCACTCCCGTCACTTGGTCTCCGGCCAGTATCGTTGATTGGATTGGCGTTGCCCCGCGATATTTTGGCAAGAGAGATGGGTGGACATTAAGGGCGCCGTAAAGCGGAATACCGAGCGCCTGTTCCGGTAAAATCTTGCCGTATGAAGCTAAAATAACCAAGTCAGGCTGAAGTTGATCGAGAACGTCAATAATTTCGGTTTTTGTTTGGGGTTGAACGACCGTGATACCAGTTTGGCTGGCGATAGTTTTAATCTTCGGGACTTTAATTTGCTGACCGCGGCCGGACGGTTTATCAGTTTCGGTTATGACCGCCGTAATATTCAACCCAGCTCCGATCAAGCTTTCTAAAATAGTCAGACTGAATTGGTCCGAGCCGAAAAAGACGATTTTCGCCCAGGCAAAATTCTTCAGATTTTTTACCCCGGTCGCTCGATCAGTAAAGAGACTACCATCTAAGTGATCAATCTCGTGCTGGAGAATCCGCGCCAGCAAGCCCTTAGCCTTGATTGTCACTGGTTTACCGGTCAGGTCTTGAGCAATAACGGTCACGCCACTCGACCGAGTAACGGCTAATTCCAATCCCGGCAGTGATAAGCAACCCTCGCTGATCGTCTCGGTTACTTGGCTAGCTTTAATTACCCGAGCGTTGGAGAGCGCCATCGGGCCAATTGGCTTGGCGTTGGGATCATCTTTAATTGGTCGATATTCCAGCACTAATAAATCAATATTGGCGCCAAATTGGTTGGCCGCCAGACCCATGCCAGAATTATCGTGCATCACTAAGAGCATTTCTTTGGAGAGTTTTTTTAATTGCTCGTCAAAAACCGTCACCGGCGCGGCTGGTTGGCGAAGGATTGGATCGTATATTTTCCGGACTTTTTTCATGCCGCTATATTCTACCTAATTTTAGGCTAATATTTAAACTACAAGATGGCTACTTTTGGGCTGACTGACCCTTAACGACTAACTAGTCAAGATCCAAATGCCATGATGGTGGTAAGAGTGAGGCTAGTTTGGTTTTGAGCGAGCTTTGAGGTGATCTAGTCAGGAAGACTGTAAAATGTCCATGATAGTTTCCCCGAGAACGGTCGTCAACTTCCGGATAAGTTATATCGGCCTTGAGTAGAATATTTAAAATTCCGGCTGTTATTTTTTCCGCTTGGGCAAGCAACTTTTCAGTTGTGCTGGCACTACCCCGAACGGTGATGACCGCGCCGTAGGGCGGTAGTTTCAATCGTTGGCGACTTTTTAGCTCTTCGGTAAAAAACGGCCGAACGTTGCCAGTTGAAACGGCGCTCCAAACAGCCGAATCAGGGAAGTAGGTTTGGACGACGATTTGTTTCGACTGATTCTGTAATTCGATTAAATAGCCGAGCAGTCGCCAAGGACCGTCCAAATGAGTTCCCGACAATAACCGATCAACGTTAATAATATAGATTTTGGCAAAGCTGGCGCTGGGAAAGCTGAAAATCTTCTCCGTTGCGACGATAATTTGGGCTAACCGGTCAAAAATCGGTTGATCACTGCTCAACTCCTGAATATTGTCGCTCGGAAATCGGCTGGCCAAGTAGTTTCTAACCGCCGACACCCCCTCACCAATTGGTTTTAGTTTTTCGGATTGACAGCTTGGGCAGATTTTTGGCAAATCAGTTTCGCTGGCACAATAGGCGCAGCGTAGCTTTTGGCCGACCATACCGCTCGTTCGGCGACAATTAGAGCAGGGAAAAGTTTGACCGCAATCTTGGCAAACGAGGGCCGAGGCCCAGCCCCGAGCCATGACCAGAACTAGGATTTTTTTACCAGACTTAATCGAAGTCTCAATTTCTTCCATTAGACTGGGAGCAATCAGCTCTTGTTGACCGCGACGGTCGATAATACTCAAGGGTTGATGAGTGGATTTGGAGGCGATTAGTCGAAACTGCTTGTTTTTAACCGCCAGCAGGTCTTCGGGCGAGACAATACTGTCAGCCAAAACTAGTCGCAGATTCTCAAATTGGGCTCGAACCAAGGCAATCCGCCGAGAGGTCATATACGGCCTTGACTGACTTTTGGCGCCGATGTGATATGGCTGGTCGATGATAATGGTATCGCCGGCCTGGAGGGGAAAGAAGACTTGTCCGAGCGTCCCAATAATGGCCTTGATTAAGGGCTTACTGACAGCGGATACTAACTTTTCTGGGCTTTTTCCTTTGACATAATTAAACATATGATCTACCACAGGCTGAAAGCCAGTGGTTTCTACTGGCAGAGCGAGCGACAGCGACATCTTGCCGGCGTAGCCGGCTAGGGGAATTGTAGAAACCTTTTTGGGGTAGATCTTCGAGGACACCTCCGGTGATCCCCCGACTAAAGTCGGGGGTTTTATCCTCGAATGATCCCTTCGGATCTTCGAGAACAAAACTTTGGGTTTTATCCTCGAACAAGGTTGGTTCGATTTAGGAACGGACTTGTAGAAATCTTCAGCGTAAGCATTCTGGGAAAAGATCAGTAAAACCCGGCTAGTCGATTTATCGATAATTCGCTGGTAGGCGTCGCGGCGTTGTGACCAGGAACCGGTCACAATCAACGGTTTAATGGAGCTAATTTTATCGGTTTGGGGCCAAATCTGCGGCAAATCAAGGGCATGAAATGCTACTTCCGCCAGTGGGGCGGCGTAATAGGTCGCCAGTTGGTGGATAACTTCTATTTGGGCAGTCGAAAATACTAGGCTGTTCTTATCTAGCTTTAATATCTCCCGAACACCGCTTTTGATTTTTTCTTCGACCGAGCGACTAAATCCAACCACCACCCCTTTGACCGATCTCCTTCGAAGCGGGACGACCACTAGACTACCGACCTTTAGATAAGGTAAAATTTGAGCGTTCAGGCCGTAGGTCAGCTCTTGAACTTGAGTCCTCTGCTTAACGATGACCTGGGCATAAAGCATCTCAACTAATTACTAAATCACTTAATTACTAAATACTAGACATGTTAGCAAACCAAGAACTACCATTAGCTGCCATTATCGGTCCAACTAACGCCGGGAAATCGACGCTGTTCAACCGAATTACCGGCACGCCCCAGGCCATTACCGCCCGCGAAGAGTCAACCACTCGCGATCGTGTCTTCGGTGACGTCGAGTGGCAAAACAACCAATTTATCGCCGTTGATACCGGCGGCTTGGTTTCGGACAGATCAGAACTGGATCGTGCCATCAAAGCCCAGATGTTTTCGGCGATTGAAGAGGCCGATCTAATTTTATTTGTTTACGACGCCAGGGTTGGTTTACAGCCCCAGGATCAGCAGTTTTTGGATTTTTTGCGTCGAGGTAAAGTAATCTGGCTAATCGCTAACAAAGTCGACTCTACGGCGATCGATCAACAAGTAACTAATCTTGAATATTTAGGGTTGCCGTTCCATAAAATTTCCGCCGTCTCTGGTCGGGGGGTCGGTGATTTGCTGGAAGCAATTTGTCGAGCTTTGCCGGAATCGGCCATCAGCCAGGAGCTAGAAGCTAATAGCGATTTAATTGATCCGGTCGTCGCCTTAGTCGGTCGGCCAAATGTCGGAAAATCAACCCTTTTAAACGCCTTAACCAAAACCGACCGAGCGGTGGTCAGTCCGATTGCCGGGACGACCCGCGATATTGTCACCGCCGAGCTGACGCTTGGCAACCAAAAAATGCTTTTGGCCGATACGGCCGGTGTTCGTCGCCGGGGCAGGATTAAGGTCGGGGTAGAAAAATTTAGCGTCAAAAGGACGCTGGCGGCGATTAATTATGCCAACATAGTCGTCGTCGTTGTTGATGCCCAGGAAGGGACAACCCGAGCGGACTTGCACTTAATTTATTTCGCCGCCCAAGCGCAAAAGCCAGTCCTGGTCGTCTTTAATAAATCCGACTTGATCGGCGACCGACCGATTACTTTTCATCATCATATTGACAGATTTGACCGGCTTATTACCTCGGCTTTGACTGGCGAGGGCTTAGACGAGGTCCTGAATTGGATCGAGAAAAAAGCCCAAGAGAGCCGAGATAAACAGATCATTAGGCGGTAGTAAGAGTGGAATAGAGAATAAAGAATATAGAATATGTCGCTTCGCTCGCTTTTCGCTCTACTCGAAGTAGAATTAGGAAGGAACTCTTGACTTAATTCTTAATTCTTAATTCGATTTTAATATCTCGGCGAGGCGACGGCGCTAAGATTTTGGCTCGGATAAAGGACTAAGGTCGACTTACCGATAATATTATTCCGCTCCAGCGGTCCCCAATCGCGCGAGTCCGAAGAATGCTGACGATTATCGCCTAAGACAAAAAACTGATTATCAGTAAGGGCGACTTCATAGGGGGAATCGGGGCTTTGGCTAACGACAGTTTTTTCTCCTTGCGACAGGTAATTTTCTGTTAGTTTATTACCATTAATGAATACTTGGCTCTCAAACACTCGGACCGTTTCGCCTGGCAGACCGATAATCCGCTTAACATAGTTAATATCTGGGTTATGAGGGTATTTAAAAACAATGACGTCGCCTCGAGTTGGTTGACGAAGATAATAGCTGATTTTTTCAACCAATAGATACTCGCCGTTATGGAAGTCCGGCTCCATGCTCGAACCCTCAACGACGAACGGTTGGGCAACAAAGCCCCTGATGACGATCGCTGAAACGAAAACGATCGCCGTCACCTTGATAATTTCCCAAAATGTCCCGAAACGACTCATTGAAAACATAATAAAGAAATTGACGGGAAATTGGAATGGCTAAAATGTCGATCGACCATCACCAGTTATTCTTGGCGGGAATACCACTTTGGTCGTCCGTGGATGTCGCCAATGGATCCGCTTCTTCGAAATGAGAGCCCTCATCGTCATCACCGCGACAGGCGAAGAAGAAGCTGCGACGGGTCAAAGCCCGGGCGAGCTTCATCTCAATCGCCTGGCGATACGGACAGCTGGAATCGAACCAGGAGTTAGTCTAAATAGCAATTTCGGATTCGCCCCGACTGTAACGACAGACCCTCGCAGTGTCAGTACACCCGCCTGCCCCTATTTGGTAGCCACTGTTGGATTTGAACCAACGACCCCTTCGATGTGAACGAAGTGCTCTGCCTCTGAGCTAAGTGGCCAAAATCTAGTCTAATCTTACTCTAAAAATGGCCGACCTTGAAGAGTAGTTTGACCGAGCGAACCAATTTCACTACCATAGAGTCAATGCAACCAGTTTTGTTTGAGGTGGGGCAGTTCAAACTTTATTCGTTTGGAACCTTTATCGCCCTGGGCGCTTTTGTTAGTGGGTTAGCGCTCTTCAGACTGTTTAAGTACCGTAAACTACGGACCAGCCACCTCTTTGACACTGTTCTCTACAGCCTAATTATCGCTCTAGTCGGCGCCCGACTAACTTATTACTTCGCTTATCAAGAACAGTTCAAAAACTTCTGGCAAGTCTTTTATTTTTGGCAAGGTGGCTTATTGGCCTTGGGGGGGATTTTAATCGGCTTCGTCGCCTTTCTCCGTTTCAATAAAAAAGCTCGTCAGCCAACTTGGGAATCACTAGACGCTTTAAGTTTAGCTTTTTTAGTCGGCTGGGCGATCGGTAAAATCGGTTGCCAACTTTCAAACTGTACCATCGGACGAGCCAGCGATAGTTGGCTGGCTATCAACGGCATGCTTCCAATTGACCTAATCAGCTCTATCTGGGCGTTAATCGTCTTTGGTACACTCCTCTATGTTTATTTCAAAGACCGTTTGACAAACGGCGTTGTTTTTTTCCTGGCTACGGAAGCGTTTTTCTTGGGCGAACTGTTGATAAAAACTCTCAAGGCCGACTTCGGCGAAGGGATCGTCCGGGCCGAGGCGATGATTTATTTGGCGCTGATTGCCATTACTTACCTACTTTTCTGGCGCCTCCACGGTCCAAAAATTGAAAGAACGGCTCTCCAGCGGTTCTTCGGCAACTTACTGAAACTCCTCAAACCCAATAAGTAATATCGTCCTAAGTTATCGCCCTAAGTTCAAAGTTTAGCCGTAAGTTTATTCTTCGCCGGAATACCACTTTGGTCATCCGTGGATGTCGCCAACGAACCCGCTCCTTCGTACCGACTATGGTTGGCTGATGTAATTTTTCACTGACTAATTTAGCTGGAGAGGTTAGAACTCAACGCCGTTCCAGCGGTTCTGGAGCGCCCTAGTAATTTCGCTATCGCTACTCCCAACAGTGCCGGTCGTGGCAGGTCGGTCAGCCGTTAACGGGCGAGGAGGGCTTTTTTGACTTTCTCAACCACCTGGGCAAACTCGCTCGGCGCTTTGACCGACAATTCAGCTAGCACTTTACGATTTAAGCCAATTTCGGCTTTGGTCAAGCCAAAAATAAAGTCTTTGTACGGCATACCGTGGGCCCGGACAGCGGCGTTAATCTGAACAATCCACAACCCGCGCATATCGCGCTTTTTATTCCGTCGATCACGATAAGCATACTGGCCAGCTTTGATGTAGGCCTGTTTAGCTAGGCGAAAAAGTTTGCTTCGACCGAGTTTATAACCCTTGGTCGCCGCTAGAATCTTCTTGTGACGCTTCTTAACCTGAATTGCTCGCTTGACTCGAGCCATTACTCAAAAATCTCCGATTTTTGAAGAATATAGAATTTAGAATCTGGAATTACGAAGAGCTCGCCGCAATGGGTCGAATTGGAATTTTTCTTAAGTCTTGATTCTATATTCTTCATTCTTGATTCTTACCCGTTTATCTAAAAGCCATTTTAATTAATTTTTTGGCTGTTTTACCGGTCACGGCGATATTTTGGGTTGAAAGTTGTTTAGCCCGTTTTGATTTGAAGCGGGCTCGGTGAGCAACCGACATTTTACGCATCATTAACTTGCCGGTCCCGCTTAAGCGAACGATTCGTTTAAAACTGGCTTTATGAGTTTTTAGTTTTGGCATCGGCAAATTCCTTCGGCATTTGCAGTTTTCAGTTTAAGAACTGAATTATTGATAATTAATTCGTAATTTTTCATAGTTATTTTTTCGGTTTAATGACAGCTTGGATCCGTTTGTCAACTTGGGTGATCGACTGCTCCCACTGGCCACCGCAGAGAGCTAGAAACTTCTCTAAACCAGCTTTGGCTTGATTAAGAAACAGATTCTCCCGTCCGCGAAGTTTGATAAATACCCGAACAAGATGGCCGTTTTCGAGAAACTTTCGGGCCTGAGCGGCTTTGATCTCCAGATCATGGGAGTCAATCCGATAGCTAAGACGAACCTCTTTGAGCTGGCCAACTTTTTTGCCTCCCCGAGCTTGTTTTTCCTGTTGGTAACGAAATTTGTTGTAATCAATAATCTTGGCAATCGGTGGAGAGGCGTTAGTATTAACCAAAACTAAATCGAGTTCGTACTGACTGGCGAGATACTTGGCCTGGTCAATCGAAACATTCCCAGCCGTCCGCCCATCAGGCATTATCAAGTAGACCTGACTGACCACTATCTGTTCGTTAGTGAGGAGTTTGCGCTCGATTATTAGCTCCGTTCCCAACCGACCGAATCGCTAGATCGGTTAAAGTACATTCTGAACTGGCCTGAAAAATTGTCCCATACCTAGAGTATGCTACCACGCTTGGTGATAACTTTCAAGGAATTTGGGTTAAGTCGGAGTTGAAGTGGTGTTCGAGCGATCGGCTGTCGATTAACCAATAGGGCAAGGTCAGGTTCGGTGGTCAGGCGGACGTTCCGGCCGTGAAATTGGCTAACAGACTTAATGACGGTGCCGCCGACCGAAAACAAACCCAATATCTTCATCGGCTCGACTAAATGTTGACTCTCGATTAAGATGTCTAAATTTCTCGTCACCTTTAGCTTATTAAAATAGGCATAGCCACGGAGTTTACCATCGATCACAAAACTAACTTTCGCTAACTTTGGTGGCTCGATGATCCCATCGAGAAAAATTAACGTATCTGGGTCCGCGGTAACCGTATTAAAGGTACTTAAACGTCGAAACTTCAAAAACTCGGCCGCGGTTTTTAGATTGTTTGTCCCAATTAATTCCGATACTTGTCCGGCCTCGCCAATCGGAATAACGCCCAAAACCGCCTGACCGATTATCGTTCTGGCGATGTAATTAACAAAAGCGTCGCCACCAACGGCGACAATGGTGCTATAGCCCCTTTCCAGTCCCATCATCGCTAATTCTTCTGGGGTTCGAGCGGGACTGGCCGCCATCATCTCGCCAGCAATGCCGAGATTAGTTAAAAGATCACGTAATCTTTGATAGGTCTGGCGAACCGCCCGAGACGAGGGCGGCTCCATGATGTAATAATACATCGAGCGCTACTCTTCGTCGGGAATCAATGTCTCTTCAGTCGATGATTGATCAGGTTCGTTTTCGACCTCCTCCGGCTCTTCAACCGTCTCTTCGCCAGTCGGCATCTCGGATTTACCGACAAAAATCCCCCCTGAATGGATAACTAGGTTTTTGGTTGAGATACTGCCAAATACCTTGCCCGTCTCTAATAACTCGAATTTATCGCTAGCGGTAATCGCCCCGCGAACAACTCCCGCCACCGTCACTAACTCACCTTTAATAGGACCCTTGACTTGGGCTGTTTGGCCGATAGTGACTGATTTTTCCGAAATCACCTCGCCTTCAACCATGCCAAAAACAGCAATATCGTTTTGATCTTTGAGCGTACCAGACAGAGAGACATTAACTCCAACTGTTGTGCCAGGACCGTTTGTTTCCATTACTCCTTTCAACTCACACCTCCTTAAATATAATTAACTTATACTCACCTCGTTTTAGCGAAACTTTCAATAAAAGCAAGGGTCTGTGAAATGATTTTGTTGAAATTTGGCAATCAGCTAATTTAGCAATTCCGAAATTTCTCTATGGTCGACTCTTGCAATCTAACTAAAATGTGCCGTATAATGTGCGGGACAGCCGCGACCATAAGCGTCTTCGGTGTCAGGCCGACTTTTATTGTCGACAACCAGATTAATTATATATTCAGATATTAAAACCGATGCCAAATAATCCAAAAATAATAAAACCAACCAGAGACAGTTTAGATAATATCCAGATTGTTGGGACGAGAACTCATAATCTTAAAAATCTCAACGTCACCATCCCCAAAAACAAAATTACGATTATTACCGGATTGTCGGGATCGGGTAAGTCTAGTTTGGCTTTTGACACTATTTTTGCTGAAGGTCAGCGTCGTTACGTCGAAAGTTTGTCGTCTTATGTCAGCCAATTCTTGAGCGACATCGAACGACCGGATTTTGACTATATCGAGGGCTTATCACCGGCGATTGCTATCGACCAAAAAACGGCCTCGCGTAATCCTCGCTCAACCGTGGCCACGGCCACGGAAATCTACGACTTTTTGCGCTTACTCTTTTCTCGGGCCGGAGTGCCGTTTTGTCCCAAGTGCGGCATCGCCATTACGCCCCAAACTATCGAGTCAATCGCTCGACTGGTCATGCGCGATTTTGTGACCGATCAGACGCTGAAAGTGAAAATTTTTGCCATCGCCGTCCAGAATCGCAAAGGCGAACACAAATATCACCTCAAACAAGCCAAAAAGACTAATGTCACTCGGGTTCGTTTTGACGGGGTGGAGATGGATATCGATGAGGCGGCAAATTTAAATATCGACAAAAACAAACGTCACAGTCTTGAGCTCCTGGTCGGAATCCAGGATTTTCCAGTCTCCAACGAGCAATCGGAGGGGATCGCCCATATTGAACTGTTAAAATTGGTTGAAAAAGCCCTGAAACTTAGTAGTGGTCTGATTTTAGCCACCTCACCAGCACCAGAACTAACCAAGGAACGATTTTATTCTCAACGATACGCTTGCAGTCAGTGTGGCTGGCAGTTTCCCGAGATCGAACCGCGTCTATTTTCCTTTAATAACCCCGAGGGCGCCTGTCAAATCTGTCAAGGACTGGGTTTACAGATGGTCGCCGACCGGCAGCTGGTTATCCCTAATCCTCGCCTGACTTTGGCTGAAGGAGCGATCCGACCGTGGAGTCGGACAACTAGTCACTCCAATTGGTACCAAAAAACTCTCAATGCCATGGCCAGTAAATACAAATTTAGTCTCAACACACCAGTTGGCGAGTTGCCCAAAGCAACTCTGAACACTATTCTCAACGGCGAGCCTGGCTCGATGGACGACCTAATAAATTCCTCCCAGTCGAGTCGAGCTGAGTCGAGAGACGGCGATTCGGAGCTGTTTGAAGGGGTTTTGCCTAATTTAGAACGCCGATATCGCGAAACCGACTCTGATTATCTAAAAAATGAGATCGAGAAATACATGGTCGAGCGAATTTGCCAGACCTGTCACGGTCAACGCCTTCGAATTGAAGTCCTCTCGATTAAGATTAAAGGCAAGAACATCATCGACATCACCAGCTTGAATATCGAGGAAGCGGCTAAGTATTTTGAGGAGCTTAAAACCATTTTCGACGAAAATGGTCATAAAAAAATCGCGGCGCCGATTATTAAAGAGGTAGCGGAGCGACTAAACTACCTCTTAGAAGTTGGACTGGGCTACGTCACCCTTAACCGGACCACTTCAACGCTGGCCGGTGGCGAAGCTCAACGGGTTCGATTAGCAACCCAGCTCGGCAGTGGTTTGACTGGCGTCATCTATATCCTTGACGAGCCGTCAATCGGTTTACATCCTAAAGATCATCAAAAACTACTCCAAACAATTAAAGAGCTAAAGGAACGGGGCAACACCGTCATTGTCGTCGAACACGACAAGGACACTATGCTTATTGCCGACCATATCATTGATATGGGGCCGGGCGCCGGCGAGTTAGGCGGCGAGATTATCGCTCAAGGGACAGTCGAACAGATTAAAAACAACCCAAAATCGCTCACCGGCGCTTACCTCTCGGGCAAAAAACGGGTCGAATTGCCTGATCACCTCCATAATCACGGTTCCAAAACGCTCGAAATTATTAACGCCTCGGGCAATAATCTGAAAAATATCTCGGTGACAATCCCCCTAAATCGCTTAATCTGTGTGACTGGTGTTTCCGGTTCTGGCAAGTCGACCTTAATCGAGAATACTCTGGCCGTCGCCTTGGAAAATCACTTTCATTCCTCGTCAACGGCCGCGGCGTCGCACCAGGAAATTAGAGGCGTGGAGAATATTGACAATATTATAAACGTTGATCAATCAGCCATCGGTCGGACCCCACGCTCTAATCCGGCTACTTACACCGGCACTTTAGGCCCGATTCGAGAATTATTTGCCAATAGCCGCGAGGCGGCCGAACACGGCTACGAAGCGTCACGCTTCAGCTTTAATTTGCGGGGTGGCCGGTGCGAAAACTGCCGGGGCGACGGTCAAATGAGGATCGAGATGAATTTTTTGCCTGATGTTTATGTGCCGTGTCTGGAGTGCCGCGGCAAACGCTACAACCCCGAAACTCTAGAAATTAAGTACCTTGACAAAGATATTAGTGACGTTCTCCAGATGACCGTCGACGAAGCCCTGGGCTTCTTTAGGGATAGCGTTGAAGTGACTGACAAACTGGCCGTTCTCCAGGCAGTTGGCTTGGGCTATATGCGCCTCGGCCAGCCAGCGACCACTCTCTCCGGTGGCGAGGCTCAACGGATCAAACTGGCAACTGAACTGGCTAAGCGCGAGACCGGCCGAACTCTTTATATTTTAGACGAACCGACAACGGGCTTGCACTTCGAAGACATCCAGCGGTTACTGAAAGTCCTTTATCAGCTCGTCGATAAGGGCAATACCGTCATAATTATCGAACATAATCTCGAGGTTATCCGTTGCGCCGATTGGCTGATTGATCTCGGACCGGACGGTGGCAATCGAGGCGGTGAGCTTGTCGCCGAGGGCACACCAGAGGATATTATAAACAATGGCCAATCGATTACTGGACGTTTTCTGGCACAAAACGACCAAGTTAAAAAACCGCTTTCTGCCGTCAAGACCTAACCCTATTTTTCTTGAAGACTTACGTCAGCTCGGTTACCAAAAAATTATCGGTGTCGATGAAGTCGGCCGAGGGGCTTTGGCCGGACCGGTGGTGGTTGCGGCGATTGAAATTACCACATTCATTCCCGGAGTAACCGATAGTAAGTTGCTGACCGCCGTCGAGCGTCAATATCTTGCCGGACAGATTATCCAGAGTGCCAAGCAGGTGTCAATCGGCCAAGCCACTAATCAAGAGGTTGATCAGTTGGGAATAATCGCCGCTCTAAAAAAAGCATATGCTATTTCCATGCAAAATGTTCATGCTGACCTTTTTCTGACCGACGCTTGGTCGCTCGATCGGCGGCCATTTCTAAGGGCGGTTAAGGGCGATCAATTATTTTATCAAGTGGCCGCCGCTTCGATCGTCGCCAAAGTCTATCGTGACCAGCTAATGCGAGTTTACGACCGCTTTTTCCCGGAATATTTATGGCGACAAAATGTTGGCTACGGCACGCCGGCCCATATAACGGCAATTTCAGAATTTGGCCAAACGCCGCTCCACCGCCAAACCTTCCGCCGGAAGTAATAAGAAAACACAGAAAACACAATCAAACCTGAAGGACTGTCCTTCAGGTTGGTAAGATTCTACGATTGGCGTTAGATTAAAGAAATGGCGCGCCTCCAAAGGGGCGCGCCTGAACTCGATCGGTCACTTGTCGGGCACGACGATGACCGGCATTAAGCACCACGGACAGCTAACGATCGAGAGGGTGATGCTGATCAATTTGGAAGACGTGTCTACAAAACTAACTCTGTCCCCAGTATTGGCATCGCTCAAATCCTCGGGAAGTTGGTAATACGTTTCCGAACCCTCGGTTGGCTGATGAAAGTGACGCTCTCCTCCCCGAGTCACTTTTAGGAATTCCCCTGCCAGCAGGATGTAATGGACTGGCTCTTCCTCATTGGGCATCTCTACTTCTCCTTCTCGAGTACAAAAAACAGCGGCCAACGACACTCGTCGTTCTAGGACTTTCGCCCGATAAACACTCGATCAGTCACTCGTTGAGATCGAGAGAACGAGCATATCGCACTCCGGACAGCGAATGACCTTGATGGTCTGATGGTTGCTGCCGCCGAGACGATCAATGCAACTGATCTCGTCGTTCTCCAGCAGGTAGCACAAGCCACGGGGGCTAACCTTCCACCTAGTCCCAGCACCGGGCTGATGGTCATGATTTCGCCCCCGCAGAATCCTTTGATAGGTACCAGCCGGCCAATTGTTAACCACGTTCTCTCTGGGCATCCACTCCCCCCTCTCTCTCCCAGATGGAATGCCAGCCGCCCAACTGGCGGACCGGCTCGAGAACAACCGCCTGGCAAACTCCGCCCTGGCCGTCGTCCTCCTCACAAACGACCAAATCATACACCAGCGAATTTGCCCCACCGGAGAACACTACCCTGGTACCGACCGGAGCGTCGGCAACCAAAGACCCGGTTTCGAAGCAGCCGATTTGTTGCCCATCCGGCAGCCGCTTCAAGTGTATGTGCGTCCGACTGACGGCTCGCGAATAGTCGTCCCTGGTAAAATACCTCACACTGGCCATATGTCCTCCTAGGTGTGGAATGTCTACATCTTACTCCAGAATGTCTGAAAAGTCCATTGACTTCCCCCGAAAAAATGCTATAGTGATTACGAAGTCGAGACGATCGCCCCGCACCTATCAGTTGTTTTGCAGGCTATTTGTGATTCGCCCTTTAAGCTGGCCAAGCGCTCTGCCGAAGTATTTTAATCCTTTCTCTCGTTTTAGAGCATTAGCGTGGGACAAATAGCCCGCCACATAGATCAACCGCCAAGGTTTACCACGTTTGGTGGCTAGAGAGTTACCTTGGTTATGATCGGCTAACCTTTGACGTAAATTGCTTGTTTGGCCGACATAGAACTGGTTTAGCGTTTGGCTGTGGAGCAGATAGACCCAATAGCGAGCGGTGAAACCGCGAGCTTTACGAGGCGTATCCCGCCGACTATAGATAAATCTATCGTAAGCAATTTACTGACAACTGATAGGTGCGGGGAGGAAAGTCCGGGCACCTTAGAGTAACGCCCCGGCTAACGGCCGGCTGTCGCGAGGCAAGGGAAAGTAGCACAGAGACTATACCGCCTTGTGCGTAGCACAATGGCTTTCAGCATCCGGCAATAAAATTGCCGCTCCCGGCTATCGGCTTTCAGCATTTTGCTGGACAGCTGATTGCTGTCGCGCTACGGGCGAGGTAAGGGTGAAAAGAGTGGGTGTAAGAGACCCCAACGCCACCGGAAACGGTTGGCGGCGGCGAAACCCGGCGCGGTGCAAGTTGAGTGGCCCCGCACTTTCCAGTTGGCAATCATCGCAATTGACCAGAAAGGGATAATTGAGACCAGCCAACCGAAAAGTATAACTCGTACTGAAAGTGCGGGGCTCAACGCTTAGATAGATGATCGTTTAAACAGAACCCGGCTTACCGACTTCCCAAATAGCTCCGCGAGGAGCTTTTTTGGTGACAAACGCCACTAAACCAAGTAAAATTTCTCTGTACTCCCGGGTGGTGCAATGGTAGCACGGCGGAATTTGGCTCCGCTGATCGGGGTTCGAATCCCTGCCCGGGAGCCAAGAAACTAGATACGAACTCATTTTTTGAAGATGAGAGTGTTCGCTC
>CAYIGA010000013.1:0-18511 GCA_964362925.1 uncultured Candidatus Saccharibacteria bacterium
GTCTCGGCTCGCCAAAAACTCGCCGAGATGTCGTCTTCGCTCGTCTCGGCTCGCCAAAAACTCGCCGAGATAGCTCAGTTGGCAGAGCGTGTCATTGGTAATGACAAGGTCACGGGTTCAATCCCCGTTCTCGGCTCCAAGCATAGACAATAAAAGAATTAACCAGTAAAATATAAAAACAAATAATCGACGAGCTCATATTTGTCATATACAATAGATATTCCAAATGGCTAAAAAATCCGCCCGAACGCCGATTACATTTGAATGCACCGAGTGTAAAGAGCGCAATTATTACTCCGAAAAGAACAAAACCAATACCCCTACTCGGTTGGAACTGAAGAAATACTGCAACCGTTGCCGTAAACAAACTCTTCACAAAGAGGGTAAGTAAGAGCTTCCAGCTATCAGCTTCTGGCTTTACGGCTACTAGAAATCAGCTTCGAAAACAGGATATGGCTTCTGATACAGGGACAGTTTCTGTGGTAAAATTCTAGAGTCAAGGAGCTTAGTTTAGTGGTAAAACGACAGACTCCAAATCTGTTGTCGTGGGTTCGATTCCCACAGCTCCTGCCAGGAAAGAAAGCGGCGCGCCCTTAAGGGCGAGCCGCTTTCTTTTAGGCCAACTTTCGGTTGACCGGCTTTAATACTAGACGGGCAGTTTATGTCGGCGGCGCAAAACCAGGTAAGCGACTAGCGCCAGCAGAACCACTCCGAGCGACCCGTAAACAACCATTGTCAGCCAACTACTTCCGCCTTCGGTGGCGGCAACGGCCGGCGCCGCTTTAGCGACAAAGGAAACTAGCGGGCTACGTACAGTCTTGCCGTCTTTAGTAGTTATTACCGCGTAGGCGGTGTGTTCTTCGCCTGTAGTTAAACTACTGAAGGCCATGTTAGAGCTCCAAGTTTTTTTATTGTTATCACCTTTTTCGGTTGCCACGGTTGTAATTGTCGGCTCCGAATTGACATAAACATCAACGGACTCAACATCCTCTGAAGCTCCGCTCAAGGCAAATTGAGCGGTATCAGGATCGGCATTGACCGCTTCTTCGGAAGGGGCGACAACTGTCGGCGAAGGAACCAAGACGGGATCAACATCGGCTAAGAGGGCTTCCGTTTGCGATAAAGGGACGGCAGCGCCAGCCAAGTAAGCGATACCTGATTTCGGTTTATTCTGGAAGCAAGATCCCACTTTTTGCCGCTCTTCGGCTGACGGCTCCAGGCGACCGGTACTAACTTGAGAAAAGACGGTTTCCCCCAAAATCCCCTTGACGCAGTCGGCGACTACTTGGGGCAAACTCGGTCTAGTCTCGGCATAGGCTTGGTTACCGACTGGTTCGTAGCACCGACGCATTTTTTGTTTCTGATCTCTAGTTAAGTTGTTAGGGGTGATAGTCGAAATATCAGTCACCCCGATGACCGCTTTAGCGCATTGGGCTAACGGCGAGTTTTCGTCAACTTCATGAGGGGGGACAAAGAAGGGCATTGCCCCGGCCTTGGCGTAGCAGGCCTGGCCTTGGCCGAATTCGGCCGGTGTTGGCACCCGCTTGCCGGATTGAACTTCAGTGCTATTGGCGATTTTACTTAGACACTCGACTACTCCCGGCGGGGGAGCGTCAAAGGCTCGTCCCGGTGGAATGCCCATTTCACCACGTCCGCTATTTGAGCCGCCCGGGCCACCACTTGGGGGGCCGAAGCAACCGGCGGCAAATACTTTTTCTCTTGTTGAATCATCAAGTTGACCTCCCGAGCCAAACATTTTATTAGCAGCCGCTTCGCCCGCTACTTTGGCAACACAGTCACCAGCTGGTGGCCGCTGTTGGGACATCGTTTTAATAAAGTCGACGGAAAAAATAGACAACTGGCCGTACGGTTGACCCTGCGGGCCACCGGAACCTCCTGAACCTGGTGGGCCTTGGTTCCCCCCGCCTCCGGGGCCAGAGAAGTTACCATTGAAACAACTGGCGGCCGACGACATTAGGCTTGGGGTAATCTGACCGCTACGGACAGCGACAACTAGAGCTTCACCACCTTTTTCTCGGAAACACTTGTTAGGGTCGTCCAAGCCGGCAGGTCGTAGAAAGTTCAAATCTGGCGGCGGACCAAGGAGGTTTGAAGCGGCGTTATAAGGCAAAGGCGGCTGGCCGTTGTTTCGTTGTTGTTGTTGATATTGACGGTAAGCCTCCGGGTCACCGCCGGGCGGTGGCTGTTGATATTGCTGATTCTGTTGAGCTTCCTGACTGCCGGCGGCTGGTTGTTGGCCTTGCTGATACTGCTGATTCTGTTGAGCTTCCTGACTACCAGCTGGCGGCTGATACTGTTGACCAGCGGCCGGTGCTTGTTGTTGAGTGGCTGGCGGCTGATACTGTTGACCAGCGGCCGGTGCTTGTTGTTGAGTGGCTGGCGGCGGAACATAAGCTGGTGGCGGAACATAAGCTGGTGGCGGTTGCTGTTGATAATAATTCGCACAAAAGTTGTTGCCAGCGTCCGGAATACAACCTTGCTGTGAGATCAACGAACCGTTACTCAATCTACCTAACTGTCCAGTCGCCTTATTATCCGTCCCATTGCCTACCAGAGCGAGAGTGGCCCCTACCCCAACCACCGCTCCAAACACGAAACCAAGAATCACTTTCGTTACTGTCGATAATTGCATTTTCCCCTCCTTATTTGTCTCAATTATTTATTTAGCAACCTTTTTTTCTATAACTTTAACTCCAGCATAGACCGACTTAAACAGCCGTGTCAACACTTCCTAAATCAACCAAATTTTTAGATATTCCTTAACTTTTTATCAGGCATTGACAATCTCAACTTAAGCCAAGTAGAGTGAGACTTGTAGATATATTTGGAGGGGAATTGGACACACAAGATCGTCGACATTTTGGTCAACCAAAAGAGAGTATCGCTTCAGTTGAAGCTGGTAAACCGGTAATTGGTACCTTCGGTATCCTCGTTTTTGTAGTTGTCGTCGTCGAAATTGTTCTAGTCTTTGGTCTAAATCTATACCAGAAAAGCCGCGTTAGTACCTTAATGACTGAACTTCAGAAAGCCGATTCCGCCCTCAATTTACCAGAGAATGCCAATATCAATACTCAAGTCAGCGAAGTCCTCGCTGGTAGCGAGGCGCTGAAAAACGTTTTAAATAGTAAGGTTCGCTGGAGCAAATTCTACGCTCTCCTAAACGGTGTTACTCCTAAAGACGTCAAGTTGACTGGTCTCTCCATCGCTGACACTGGCGCTTTTCAAACCGAAGGAAACGCTTTGTCATTATCAGATTTGGCCCAATTATTGGTCGCCTGGCGAGACGGCACACCCTCTATCGCTTCGCCGTTTGCGTCCCTCTCCCTAAACAGCAACGGTTTTTCGGATGTTGGTGGCAAACGGATTGTTACCTTCTCGATTTCCGGCACAATTAACACCGGGGCGCTAAGGTGACTAAATGTCGCTCGCAAGCTCTCTCGTCATACTCACCTGGGTTCGTAAGATGAAAACGAGTACATTCTCGATTTGTTCGCTGGAACTCACAAAATGTCGCTCGCAAGCTCTCTCGTCTCATTCACCGGAGTTCATGAGATGAACAAGCATTCACGCCTCGGACTAATACTGCTCTTTGTGGCAATCATCGGCTGGTTTGCGGTTCTCAAACCGGAAATTAAAAATTTTTCTTCCCAAGCTCTGAAAGTAAGAGTGCTCAATGAGGAAGTAATCTCTTATCAACAACGCCTCAAGGATATTGCTGATATTAAAAGTAAGGGCGAGGTTATTACCAACAACTTGAAACTAATGTATTTAGCGATGCCGAAATCCAGCCAAATACCCGAGACATTAGTGATGATCGAGTCTATCGCTAGTAGCTCCGGAGTTATTTTAGCCAACGCCTCGATCGGTACTCCAACCGACTCGCAAGTGCCAGTGACGCTTAGCTTCAATGGTAACATCAATACTGTCAATAAATTTCTCGACGGGCTTTATACCAATATCCGAACCTCGACCGTTAAGGGCCAATCAATTAACTCTGATAGTAGCGGTAACTTAAATGTCTCGATCAGTCTTAGCTTAGCTTACCAAGGAGGGACGCCGTAATGTCTAAACACTCTAATAATCGCCTCGAAACATACATTGGCATCAGCTTATTGTTAATCGCGGTGCTAGGTTTTATATTCTTAATCCTCACTAGCCTACCAAACGCTAAGCAAGTTGGTCAGGTTGCCCGTCCTTTACCGAAAATTCCCCGAGATTTATTTAGTAGCAGTAACGAGTTGAACAAAACTATCCAATCGCTCCGTTCGCCTCGAGGTGTACCGGTGACGATTAGCCCAACTGAACTGGGTCGAGGTAATGTTTTTGAGAACCTTTAATGGATGGCATTAACAGGACTTGCTCAACTTAAAAACCCGGCTCGATCTTTTGTTGATTTTTTGATTCAGCGCCGCCTCTTAAAAGACGGCTTTGGGTCAATTCTCGGCGGTCGTGATTTTCCAGAAATTGACGAGTACTTATTGGCTCACCATCTAATTGAACCAGAGAAATTGGCCGAGCAGTACGCCGACTTTTACGGATTGCCTTATGAGCGCTTGATTAACCGGCCGATTCTACCATCAGTGCTCAATTTACTGCCGGCCGAGATCGCCCTTAAGTATCTCGTCGTTCCCTATAAACTTGAGGGAACCAACCTCTCTTTAGCGGTCGGCGAGCCGTCAAGATTACAGCGAAACGCCCCGTCGGTTCTGGTCGGTCTTCACCACCAAAAAGGGCTGAAAGTTCACCTTGCCATCGTTCCCAAAACTGATGTCGAAGCTGTTTTGCGCCAAGCTCGCCACGGGCAAAATAGGCCGTACGAGCCAACTCCGGAACCAATATCGCCCCATAACCGAAAAATTCTACCGTCGGTCAATAATGCTACCGAAGTGAAATCGCTCAACAAACAGGATTTGATTAAAGAGGTCGAACCAAGGGAGAAGCAGGTAGATTTAAAAAATCGGCCGATCTTGTCCGAGCTACTCCATAAAATTCCCTTTTCCGTTGCCAAACGTTATCAAATAGTCGTCTTTGATCAAGAGAGTTCGAAAGGCCAATTCGAGCCGCCGATGATAAAAATTGCCACGGTTAGTCCCGACGATCCCAAGACTCGAGAAATTATCAATTATATCGAAAGCCGTAACAAAGTTTTAGTTGACCGATACCGGACCAGTCCTGAATCTCTCCAAGCGGCGCTTCAGCTCTACCCCAACGACGAGCGCCAAACGACCGAAGCTAAGATCGAAGAAGAGACCAGTGACAAAAGTTTTCCTTCTGGTGTTATCGCCATTCCAAAAGCGCCGTCCTCGCCCCCGTCTGATCAGACGCCTGATGTTAGCCAACCCCCCGCTAGCGCCTCCTCCAGCCCGAGCGAGACGCTCGATAGCCACGCCACGACCAAAGTTCAAGGTGTCACCGAAGGGTTGAGTTTATCATCTGATGATATTATCAATCGTCCTAGCATCGGCGAAACAACCGAGGAGCTTCAACGTCTGGCCAAAGAGCAAGAGAATAGTTTAGAGAGCCAGAACCTGGATAGTTTGCTCAAGGGACCAGTCACTTCAGTTGAAGAATTGGCCAAAGTTTTCCGCGGTGGTGTCGTACCGGAAATTGTCGCCGCCACTTTGTTTTTGGCGATTAGAATGAAGGCTAGCGATGTCCATATCGAAGCCCTGGCCAACGCTGTCCGACTCCGTTTCCGGATTGACGGCATTCTCCACGATATTATCTCCGTACCCCACTTCTTGCACCCACCGCTTATCTCCCGGATTAAGATTTTGGCTAAAATGAAAATTGACGAACAGCGAATCCCCCAAGACGGTCGCTTCGACGTTATCGTTGATAATCACCAAGTTGACTTGCGTGTCTCGACCTTACCGACCGTTCATGGCGAAAAAATCGTCATGCGACTTCTGGACAAGAGCGGCGGCGTCTTGACGCTTGAACAGTTGGGGGTGACCGGTACTAACTTTGACGCCTTGATTGCCAACATCTCCAAGCCGTACGGCATTATTATGTCAACTGGACCGACGGGAAGCGGTAAATCAACAACGCTCTACGCCGTTTTGAGTCGGTTGAGCAAACCTGGCGTCAATATTATTACGCTCGAGGATCCGGTTGAGTACGAACTACCAGGGGTCAACCAAGCTCAAGTCAAGCCCCAAATTGGTTTTACTTTTGCTGAAGGTCTCCGCTCGGTTTTGCGTCAAGACCCGAATATCATTATGGTCGGTGAGGTTCGCGATTTAGAGACGGCGGCCATGGCCACCCACGCCGCCCTAACTGGTCACTTGGTTCTGACGACTCTCCATACTAATGATGCCGCCGGCGCCTTGCCCCGGATGATCAATATGGGAGTTGAGCCGTTCCTGATTACATCGTCGCTCAACGCTGTTGTCGGTCAACGCTTAGTTCGAAAAATCTGCGATAAATGTCGGGAGAAAGCCGTAATTCCTCAAACTCTCCTGGAAACCATCAAGCGGGAATTGGTCGAATTGCCTTCGGGTCAGATGAAAAATATCAATCTCGATCAACTTGTTTTTTATCACGGTCGGGGCTGTAAAGACTGTAACAACGGCTATTCGGGCCGACTCGGTATTTTTGAGGTTCTCCAGATGTCCAGTCGAGTTGAGGATTTAGCGGTTCGTAAGGCGCCAACTTCGGAGATCAAAAAAGCGGCCATTGCTGACGGGATGATTACAATGATTCAAGACGGCCTCCTCAAGGCGCTGAAAGGCATTACTACCATCGATGAAGTGATGCGCGTTACCACCACCCACACTAAAGAAGTGCCGGGAGTGGAAGCGTAATGAGGCTAGAAGCGCTTTTTGAACCTAAGTTCAATCCTAATTGCCCAGATTTGGCCGACAGAGAGATTTGAGTATACTATCTATATATTCTATATATAAGGAGGGGAGATATGGCTGAATCAATGACGACCGAAATGAAGAAATTGCTCGACCTGTCGATCGAGAAAGTCGCCAGCGATTTGCATATTACTGTCGGCGTTCAGCCAACCCTACGGATTGACGGCCGTTTACAGCCTTTAACCGACTCCGACACGACTACCGCCGAAACCGCCGAACGGTTGATGATGAGTATTATGACCTCTGAACAAATTGAGCGGCTTCATCAGCGTCGCGAGCTAGATTTCTCGTTCGGTTATAAAGAAACTCGATTTCGGGCCAATGTTTTTTATCAAAAAGGCAACATCAGCGCCGCTTTGCGTTTAATTCCAGTCCTGATTAAATCGATGGAAGAACTGGGTGTACCGCCGATTTTGGAGAGATTTATCGAACCCAGCCAAGGATTTGTCATCATTACCGGCCCGACTGGCCACGGTAAATCAACGACGCTGGCGGCCTTAATCGAGCTGATCAACCAAAAGCGAAGCGATCATATCATTACCATCGAAGATCCGATTGAGTACGTTTTTGAGCATAAAAAATCGATTATCGTTCAGCGGGAAGTCGGCTCCGACACCAACTCGTTCGCCCGAGCCCTCCGCTCGGCTCTGCGCGAAGACCCAAATGTTATTTTGATCGGCGAAATGCGCGATTTAGAGACATTTGAGGCTGCGCTGACTTTGGCCGAAACTGGTCACTTGGTTCTGACGACCCTCCACACCAATTCAGCCGCCCAAACGGCCGACCGAATGATTGACGTTTTTCCACCGCATCAACAGCAACAGGTGCGGATCCAGTTGGCCAATGTTCTTTTGGGAGTTGTTTCCCAACGACTTCTGCCCCGAGTTCAAGGCGGGCGAGTGCTAGCGACCGAAATAATGGTTGCCAACTCGGCTGTTCGGAGCACCATCCGTGAGGGCAAAACCAATCAACTGCCGAACATTATTCAAACTTCGGCCTCCGAGGGAATGATCGCGCTCGATAAAGTCCTAGCCGAGCTGGTCTCGAGAGGCGAGATTACCATCGACGTCGCTCTCCAGTGGGCGATCGATCCCAAGGCCTTTAAAATGATGGTCTACTAATAATGGAAAAGTCAAAATTCAAATCTCACTGTCAATGTGATGAAAAGCGAGCGAAGCGACAAAATTACAGCTTAAAATCTAAAATTTTTAATTTTGGAATGTCAGTCTGGACTTTGAGATTCGAGATTTGAGATGAGAAGTTCTGACTCTTTCTTCTCTTCTCTGTTTGTTCACATTACTCATAAGGATCGAGTTTTTTTAGCTCGACAATTGGCGGTAATGCTAGAGTCTGGTTTGCCAATCAGCCAAGCCATCCGATCGCTGATCGAACAGACCAAGAACCCCTTGCTCAAAGAGGCTCTCCAGGAGATTCTGACCGATTTAGAAAACGGAGTCAAATTTTCGGCCGCCATCAAAAAGCATCCCCAAATCTTTAATGGCATATTTGTCTCGGTCGTTGCTTCGGGCGAATCAACTGGTCAGCTCGATGTTGTCATTAACTTGTTGGCTTCGGAACTAGAACGCGATTACGGTTTTCGTTCTCGGGTCATTGGCGCTCTGCTCTATCCGGGCTTTATCGTTCTGGCGATGATTGTCGTCGGTGTAATTATGGTGACTAAAATTGTCCCGGCGCTCGAGCTGGTTTTTAAGGAAGCCAACGCCTCTTTGCCCTGGACAACTCTGACCGTCATCGCCATCACCAATAGTTTAATCAATTACTGGTATGTCTACGTTATCGTCATTGTTGGTAGTGTCTTTGGCTTTATTCGCTATTTAGCCACCGATGACGGTCGGCGGACTTTCAATGGCCTACTGCTGAAAATTCCAATTTTCGGTTTACTGCTTCAAAATATGGAAATGGCTCGCTTTACTCGTATTTTTGGCCTAATGATCCAAGTCGGCGTGCCGATTATCCAGGTCCTTGATGCCGTTGCTCTAGTCTTGGACAACGTCTTGTATCAAGATTCGTTGCAAGTCGTTGCCCGGAACGTTGAGCGTGGCTCACCGATCGCCCAGAGTTTGGAGCGCGACAACTTGTTTCCGATTATCATTACTCAAATGATCGCTATCGGGGAGCAGACCGGCAAACTTGAGCAAGTCCTGGAAAAACTGGCTGATTACTACGAGAAAGAGACTAGTCAATCAATCAAAAACATCACCGCCCTGACCGAACCGATTATTTTCATCATCGTCGGCCTCGGCGTCGGCTTTCTCGTCTTTTCAATCATTGTCCCGATCTACAACCTGGCGTCGGTGATCAAGTAATTCTCTCGGACTCTCGGCCTCTGACTTGACAACCCCAATATCTGGCCTAATGTAAAGAGGTAATGGCTTTCACCGTCCGAGCTTAAAAGGGGTGGTCGACGAAGGCTGCATGATGGGCAAGCGAAAGCTTGCCGAAACAGGCGTTCGCTTGCCGCGATGAATATACATAGCAGCGGCAATGCACGCTCATCATAAAATAAGGAGGAAAATGATAAAAACATTACAAAAAAGAGCGTTTACGCTCATGTCGCGACGAGGCGTTCGCCTCGGTGCGAGAGAGGGCTTCACCCTCATCGAACTGTTGGTCGTTATCGCCATCATCGGTATCTTGGCGTCCTTAATCATCGTCTCGCTTTCAGGTGCGCGAGGTAAGGCCCAAGACACTCAAACGAAAAATAACTTGAGAAACCTGGCAACGGCTATGGAGCAGTTTTCCCTAGATCAGACTACGGCGCCGGCCTACCCTGGAGCGGGAGCTAACGGAGCAACCGCAGTAGCAGTTGCCGCTGCGTCGGTGACTACAAGGACCTCTGGAGCCAGTACTTTGGGGGCAGATCTGGGTAGCTATCTGCAAGGTGGAGCAACTTCCCAAGCCTGGACGTTGACATTTACTGGCCAGGTGACTCCCGCTACGGCCTACTTGTCTAATGGTGGTGCTACGGCGTTCGGCACTCTTTGGGGAATGGGAGCTGTTCTTCGGAATGCTAACGATAGTGGTCCATCTACATTCGCTGGTGCGGCGACTATTCGCCCATGTGGTGCTACCGGTGTTGCGGCTATGGACATTGGTTCAGTCAGCGCAAGTCGGGTGTTTACAACCTGCGGTCCGCAGTAAAAATCTTACTCAAAAGAGAAGAGGATGAAAAACCCGCCCTCCCGGGCGGGTTTTTCTTAATCTTACACTCTAACACTGAAGGACTGTCCTTCAGTGTTAGGGTGTGTATCATTAAGACAATGGGGGTCAGTAAGTATAAAGAATCAGCCGAGGGCGTAGTTTACCATCTCTATAATCGAGGCAACCGCAAGCAGGCGATTTTCGAACAGGATTCAGATTACCGTTTCTACTTAGCTATGCTTCAGAGATACTGTCGCGAGTCTGGCTTTTCAGTGATCGCATACTGCTTAATGCCAAATCATGTCCATCTGCTTGTAAGGCAGAATAGATCGATCGGTCCAAGCAAGTTAATGGCTCGACTGCACACAACTTATGCTATGTATTTTAACGACGAGTATAAAAAAGTTGGCCACCTTTTTCAGGGGAGGTATAAGCAAAAAATTGTTAGTGATAATGATTACTTATTGAGGTTAGTCTCGTACTTTCATCTTAATCCAGTCAAAGACCATATCGTTCAATCAGTGGGTGAGTATCGCTGGAGTAGCTTTGGGTGGCATCAACAATCCTCGATCAATCAGCAGCGCGGTATATGTGACTACGAAACCGTGAAGCAGTTAGGTTTAAGAGCTCTCACTAGCTCTGAAACCAAGAAACTTGCCAGTCAACTCAACCCCTTCGAAGTCTTTGAATACACCTGATAATTACATCATAACACTGAAGGACAGTCCTTCAGTGTTGAGTCGTAATAATGGACAAAATTGGTGGAAGCTCTATTCTTAATTTATGGTGGGGGTAGTGATTGCGTTTTTGTTTGGCCTGGCTTATGGCTCGTTTCTGAATGTCGTTATTTTGCGTTTTGACGATTGGCAGTCGATTACTAAAACCCGATCACACTGCCCGAACTGCCAAACCCAGCTGTCCTGGTGGAATCTAGTCCCTTTAATCAGCTTTGTTTGCTTACTGGGTAAGTGTCGATACTGCCACAAACCAATTTCATGGCAGTACCCAATCGTTGAACTATCGACAGCCGTTTTGGTCGCCGCCAGTTATTATTTATTATTCAATAGTCAAAGCTTAACCCATTGGCATTCGGCAATTGGCCTAATCGCCATAATTCTTGCCATCGGGGCGATGATAACGATTTTTGCCCACGATCTTCAGGAAATGATGGTGCCGGATTTGATGTCTAACGTCCTCTTGGGCGCGGCCATAATTTACGCGTTGACGGTTTATAATGACCCTCTCGGCCTGCTTTATAGTGCCCTGGTCGGTTTCCTGCCGATAATGCTCCTGGTTATTCCCAGCCACGGTACTTGGATGGGGGAAGGAGATATTAAAATTGCCAGCTCTCTGGCGATCCTCGTTGGTTGGCCTAATGCTATACCCTTGATGATTTTGACTTTTTTAATTGGCGGGACTTTTGGTTCACTAGCTCTAGTGACTAAACGGGTCAAAATGAAAACGGCCGTTCCTTTTGGCCCATTTCTGATCTTAGCCGCCATCATTACCTTATTTTGGGGCGACAAAATTACTGCCTGGTATCTGGGAACAATTGGGTATGGATATTACTAAAAAAAGTTTTCAATTTTCAATTAATTCTCAATTTTTCAACTGCGAGCCGCCGTTTGACGGCGAGAAGCGAGCGAAGCGACATTTTCAAAGAAGTTTTACTTTGATTGAGCTCCTTATTGTTATCGCCATTATCTCCATTCTAATTGGTGTCTTAGTGCCAAACATCAGCCGTAGTTTGTCTAGTAATCGTTTAAGTAGTGATGTCGATGTTCTTCGCGCCAAGATTGAAGAAACGCGCTTACTAGCTGGCTCAACCCAAGTCACCGATCGGCAAACTGGCGCGACAATTATTGATGTCAATTTGGTTGGCTACTACGGTATTTATTTTCCAGCGGAAAACGTGACGACTAGTAATGATAATTACAATGGCAAACCCTTTTACGCTCTGGTTCGTCTGTCAAAACCGTTCACCAGCGACGCCGATGGCTACTGCAATCCTAAGACGATCGAAACCGATGCCTTGGGTAACTCCGGCCGATGTCTGATCGAGCGGATCGATCTGTCGAGCAATGTCGAATTTGATTTTCAGACTACTCAACAGAATCGGATGATTGCTTTCGTCGTTCCCGCCCAACAATTAGTTGAGCTCTATCTTCCCGACAATCAAACTGGTTGTAATCTGTTAAACGGCTATTGCTGGGTTGAGAACGCTTCGGGGCCGATTTTTGATCAAAAAAGCGTCAATAATCCCTATATACGGTTGAAAAATAATAACAAAGCCGCCAATATTAATGTTATGCCATATACTGGCAAGTTGGAGGTTACTTACCAATAAATGTTCAGGAGGGGGTTTTCACTACTCGAGACTTTGATTGCCGCCGGCGTTATGACGGCGGTGATAATGGGGGTGATAGCGCTATCCAACTCGCTCATTGTCGGGACGGTTGTTAACGCCGATAAAACCATCATCAATCGCTGGGCGGCCGAAGGGATTGAGCTGACCGAGAAAATACGCAACGACAGAATCTTGGACAAAACTACCTCCCCAGACTGGTTTTTAGCAGCGATTAAAGACAGCGGCTTTGACTACGGCTGGTATAAATTAAGCTCGACTTATAACAAAACATGGAGTCTGACCAAGACCGCCGACACCGCCATTGACGCCGAGTCATTCATGACCCTCGCCGAGTCCCTAACTAGCGATCAAACAACTGGCTATCGACTGATTTGTGTTGAGGCCATTAGTGCTTCCGCGGTCGCGGTGGTCAATGACAACAAATTTTACTGCAATAGCCGCGACGGTAAAGTCGTTCAAGATGGTTTAAGATCGAATTTGACGACGTGTCAACAAACTGGCGGTCAGGACGATCTTTACTGCCAAATGACCAAGGAAAGTGTTAATAAAAATCGTCTCAACAGTAATATCATTATTCCCCCGGGCAATGCGGTCAAAATCCGCTCGGTCGTTATTTGGCAAGATAAGAGCCAAATCCGACAAAGCAGTATTGGGACAATTATTACTAATTGGAAGGGCTATGAGCAAAACTAACTCAAAACTCAAAACTCAAAAGTCAAAAGTTTGGGATTCGTCCGCCAGAGGTCCGATTAGGATTTGGGATTTCCAGGCAAAGCCTGGCTATACCTTGATCGAAATGCTGATTTCGGTGACGATCTTCTCGGGTTTACTGATCATCGTTCTTGGCGCTGTCGCCACGTCGAGTAGCTCTTCGGCTAAAGTGAGTATTTTGCGCGAAAAGAGCCAAGCTGCTCGATTTTTGATTGATCAAATTTCCAACGACATTCGTTACATCGACACTTCAATCGAATTGAAGGTCGACGGTAATTCATATAACGGATATATGGTGACGGCCGATCGTTTGGTGATGGCTCTGCACCTGCCAAATACAGACAAAAATTCGGAGCTGGTTCGGAAAGAGTATCAGATCAAATTAATTGCTAACGACAGAATGACCGTCACGCTAACTGAATGGCGTCATTGCCGGCTTGATCTTGGCCAGCTTCTGGATAACTGCGACCAAAAGTCAGAGCCAACTGATCTTCTGTCTTCAGTCTTCATTTTGAACAAAGATGCCAACGTTTTTCCGTCGGAATTTGGGGGCATCACTGTTGAAGCGGCTGAAAACGAAAATCCGCCGATTTCACCGTTTCTGTCGATTGTTTTTACAATTAAACCGGTCGAATTTAAAAAATTGTCCTGTCTTAACATCGATAACGGTATCTGCTATAAAGTTTCGACAACTCTTAACGTCAGGAAATTATGACCAGACGTGACCAAGCCAGCAGTTTGGTTTTGGTTGTGGTGGCTATGGCCGTCATCATCACCATTGTCTTTGGGGCTAGCCGTTTGACTTTAGTCCAATATAACCAATCCAATCGCGATGAAGACAATATTTTTGCTCGTTACGCCGCCAAAGCCGGTATTGAAGACGGATTACTGCGCTTTCGTCACAACCGTGACGCTGAAACTACTGACAAAAAGGTTCAACGATACAATCTAACTGCCGGTAGTAGCCTTGGTGAGGTTGACGAAAATTCCCAGGCAAATATCAGTCCAACTGATCAATATTACGATATGTTGCTCAATTTTCGAGCTGGACAGATCGGTAGTTTCGATGTCAATGTTGCCAGCAACCCGACCGTGGTTAAGGACGACAGCTTGGAATTGACCGGATTTCCAATTATTTGGCCAAGCCCGTATTATCTAAGATACCGGTTTGAATTCACTGATTGTGTCGGCAATCTCTCGGCCCAACTAGTCCAGATTCAGCAGATTAGTCAGACGGCCGATCCGAGCAAGCCGATCGCTTACGATCAAATCGTCGTTAAAAAACCAGCCGTCGGGACGGTGGTCGATTCTACGGGTTCGACGAATATTTTCATTCGCAGTAATCCCGGACCAAGCCAAACCCTCAAGAGCTCAATTCGCCTCCGTCCTTACGGCTGTTCGATTAAATATGCTCTGGCTACGGCCAATACCGATACCGGGACGGGTCAAGGCAATAATATTGGGCCAACGTTTGACAATTTTACAAGCATCATCACCTCGACTGGCTATTACGGCGACGCCAAACTGACCTTGATCGCCGAAATTAATCGCCTTTCCGGCCAACTAATCAGTATTTATGACTTCAACATTTACTCGGGAACTGGCGATATTAAACCGTAATGAAAAAGAATTAAGAATTAAGAATCAATATTCAAAATACCGGCTCGCTACTTCTTGATTCTAGAATCTTTTTTCGATATCCTACAATTTGACTATGAGTCAAATTGTCACGATTCATACCGATGGCGCTTCGCGGGGTAATCCGGGAGAGGCAGCGATCGCATTTGTTATCGATCGCCCAGATACTCTGACA
Organism: uncultured Candidatus Saccharibacteria bacterium; assembly: GCA_964362925.1. Taxonomy (GTDB): domain Bacteria; phylum Patescibacteriota; class UBA1384; order 2-12-FULL-50-11; family 2-12-FULL-50-11; genus JANLIQ01. The sequence continues at coordinate 14,939 of CAYIGA010000013.1, forward strand.
GTCAATCACAAATCAACGATCGGGCTTGCTACCAACAATCAAGCCGAGTACCGGGCGATGATCGCGGCGATGGAGAAGTTGGTTGAATTGGAGATTTCAGACAGGGAAATTACGTTTCTGGCCGACTCCGAACTAATGATCAAGCAAATTAAGGGTCAATATCGGGTTAAAGATCTTAATCTTCGAACGCTCTACGATCAGGTCTTAAGCCACTGTCTGACACTAAAAGCTAGGAGTAACGAGTTACAATTCACTGCCATTGGCCGCGAGGGCAATACTGTTGCCGACCGGCTAGCCAATGAAGCCTTAGATGGAAATCGATAAATTTAGTGATTCCTTCACCCCTTGATGTTTAAACGCTATTTGTCGGCGCCAGTTGACTGGGTGGCCTTAATTATTCCAATAATTCTGACCGTTACTGGTGTGATCACTATTTATACAATTACTTTTGCCCAAGAAAAATCGGGTTTGGCCAGTAGTCAAATAATTTTCGCAATTATCGGCTTGGCGGCGATGATTACGGCGATGTTTACTGATTACCGCCATTTATGCTCGCTAGCCAACATTCTTTATTTTTTGGGCGTGGTGACGCTGATATTACTGATTCCGCCAATAGCTGCCAAAATACCGTTCAGCCTTAAAATATTCGGCGCCTATCGTTGGCTTGACTTGGGCTTTTTTCAGCTCCAGCCGGGTGAGATTTTTAAATTGATTGCCGCGATTTTTGGCGCCAAAATCCTCACTCAACATATCGGCTTGATTAATTGGAAGAAAACGCTCGCCTATACCGTCTTTAGTGCCGGGCCGATTTTGCTGGTTTTATTCCAGCCGGATTTAGGAACGGCTTCGGTCATCTTGGTTATTTTTGCCGCCACCTTTTTCGCTTCTCGTCCTTCCGGACGGATTATCACCACCGTTCTGGCGGTATTTTTGATTTCCTTGCCGCTCGTCTGGGCGACCATGAAACCTTATCAAAAAGACCGAATCGAAACCCTTCTCTATCCCTCTAACGATCCCCAAGGACAGGGTTATAACGTTCGTCAGTCGCTGATCGCTATCGGTTCAGGCGGGATAATCGGTCGAGGGTTCGGTCAAGGTTCGCAAACTGTTCTGAATTTCCTGCCGGTCGCCCATACCGATTTTGTCTTTTCCGGCTTTGCCGAAGCGACTGGATTTGTCGGCTCGACGGTGATTATTTTTCTATACGTTCTCTTAGTCTACCGAGCGATCAATATCGCTACTATATCAACCGATAAATTTGGCCAACTATTAGCCTTGGCAATCGCGGCTAAATATTTCTTTCAAGTGACGGTTCATATCGGAATGAATTTAGCTCTCTTGCCGGTAACGGGAATTCCCCTCCCGTTTATGTCTGGTGGCGGCACATCGCTAATTATCGATCTGCTTAGTGTCGGCGTCTTGCAAAGCATTCATATTCGCCACAGTCGAGGGGCGCTCCACAGATAATCCTAGCGTCGGCTTCCGAAAATTGATATTTACTGATCAAACGTTGACCCAAACAGAGAAATCAGCTACACTAGCTTCTGTTAATATAAAATGGAATCGACTGTAGCAATAATCAATCTCGGTGGTAAACAGCACCTTGTTTCAGAGGGTGCCCACGTTGTAGTCAACAGATTGGCCGCCAAAGAGGGAGAGGTTCTCGACTTACCTGATTTACTTAGCGATCGAGTTGTTGAAACCAAGGTGTTGTCTCATCAGCTGGGCAAAAAGATTAATGGTTTAAAGTTTAAGGCCAAGACCCGAAGTTTTAAACGCTACGGCCATCGTCAATTTGAAACAACCGTTGAAGTAGTCTCGATCGGCCAGGCTGTCAAACCAGCCAAAACCGCCCTGACCAAGAAGATAGTAAGCAAGATTGTGCCCAAGGAAGAAGCTTCGGCCCTAAAAACTAGAATAGTTGCTGATGGCCAGGCCTAAATTGCCGTTTTTAACTTTTTTTGGCTCAGTTGTCGATGAGGGCAAGAAAGTCGTCTGGCCAACTCGTGATATCGTTATTCGTCATACAGCGATGGTAATCATTTCAGTCGCTATTGCGACGCTAATTTTCGCCTCAATTGATTTTGGCTTACAAAAGTTAGTAATTTTAGCGATAAAAAAGTGATGGCCAAAGTCAAGAAAGACAGTAAGATCGAAAAACCAGTCGATGCCGAGACAAAATCCCCGGCTGAACTGGTCGAACCGGCCACAGCCATCCTCGGCAGTCAGCGCCAAGCCGACGCCAGCGGTTGGTATGTTATTCACACCTACGCCGGTTACGAAGATCAAGTGGCGGAAAACATTCTCCAACGGGCGATCAATTCAAAGCTCCAGGATTACATCTTTGAGGTGATTGTCCCGAAAGAAAAGCAAATCGAAATAAAAAACGGTAAGCGTAAAACGATCGAGAAGCGGAGCTTTCCCGGCTACGTCTTTGTCCGGATGGTTGTCACCGACGAGTCGTGGTACATCGTCCGCAATACACCGAGCGTGACCGGTTTTCTTGGTTCGGGCGTTCGACCAACTGCCATTCCAGAATTAGAGGTCGCCCAAATTAAAGCCCGAATGGAGCGTGACGAACCAGAGAATACAGTTGATTTGAAGCTCGATGATTTAGTTAGGATTTCTGATGGTCCACTTAAGGGTTACGAAGGCAAAATTACCGTTGTCGATCCAATCAAGGGCAAGATTAAAGTGTCCGTTTCGATGTTTGGCCGCGAGACCCCAGTTAACTTAGATTTTCTTCAGGTGAAGAAGATATGAAGAGATTCAATGGGTTAAGCTATGAGTTTTATGGCATTATCTTCATCGCTATTCTAATCACCATATTGACTTGGGTAGCGAACAATATGGATATTCTTTACCAATGGCTTGGTGCGACAGATGATCAGGGCGGAACTGAATTTAAGTTAGTACTTACTATCGCCTCACTTTATTTCGTTGGATTATTTCTAGTTGGGACTTTAGTCTATAAAAGGGTTAAGCATGGCCAAAAAGGTTAAAATAATCGTCAAACTTCAAGCCCCGGCCGGCAAAGCGACGCCGGCGCCACCAGTCGGTACCGCTCTTGGACCACACGGCATCGCTCTTATGGATTTTGTGACCCAATTTAACGAGCTAACCCGCCCGATGGGTGAGACGGTAGTGCCGGTTGAAGTTACTATTTACGAAGACCGAACTTTCAGCTTTATCACCAAAACGTCGCCGGCCGCTAATCAATTACTGAAAGCGGCTGGGTTGGAGAAGGGTTCGCCAACACCAAAAAAAGAAAAAGTCGGTAAAGTCAGTCTCGACCAAATCCGGGCCATCGCTGAAAACAAAATGGTTGACCTGAACGCCCGGACAATTGCCCAAGCGACCAAAATCATTGAAGGCACCGCCCGATCGATGGGCATCGAAGTCGAAAAATAATTAAAGTTAAAAAAATGCGAGTAGAAGAAGTCCTACTGGCGGGGTGAAGTCACAGGTTTCGCACAGTTTTCCGACTTAGATTATCGGCGAGAACCTGTTCATCTCTTCTGTGGTCTGGGCAGTTCTTTCGGCGTTGGTCTTAGCGTCCCTAAGAGCTGTATA
>CAYIGA010000014.1:0-17961 GCA_964362925.1 uncultured Candidatus Saccharibacteria bacterium
GTGTTCGCGCGCAAGAATTATTTCTACCCAGACCTGCCCAAGGGCTATCAGATTTCTCAATCTAATTCGCCGATAGTTGAATCGGCAGAGCTGGAAATTGATCGGGTTAAACATCGGATTGCTCGAATTCACCTTGAAGAAGACGCTGGCAAATCAGTCCATCAAGCCGGCCAGTTGACAACGCTAGTTAATTTCAATCGAGCCGGAGTGCCATTAATGGAAATGGTGACCGAGCCGGATTTTGATTCGGCCGAAGACGCCAAGCGTTTCTGCCAAGAGATTCAACGGATCGTCCGGGCGCTCGAAATATCGGACGCTGACATGGAGAAAGGCCAGATGAGATGCGAAGCAAATGTTTCGGTTGCACCGACAAATCCCAAATCCCAAATCCCAAATCCCAAACTCGGAACAAAGGTTGAAGTCAAGAACATTAATTCTTTTCGGGCAGTTGAGAAAGCCATTCGGTACGAATACGAGCGACAGGTTGAGTTACTAAACCGGGGCGAACTGGTCGTTACCGAAACCCGAACTTGGGACAGCATTGCCAATCAAACAACGGCGATGCGTTCTAAGGAAACTAGCGCCGACTATCGTTATTTTCCCGAGCCAGATTTGCCGATGGTAGCGATTGAGGCCAGGACGGTAAAAAACCTGACTCTACCCGAAGATCGACGTCGAGCTTTGGAGGCGGTTGGTGTTCCGGCCCAGATCGCCCGAACGCTGGTCGATAAACAACTCGATCGCCCGGCCTTGATTGTCAACGATCGCGCCCCAGAGCTAGCTAAAGAAGCCGCTCATTTGATGCTGGAGTCGATGGTCTTTGCCACAATGTCAGCCGACAATCAAATAGAGCTATTAGTTGCCAAAAAAAAGAGTGGTTGGACCAATGACACCCTATCGGCGGTGATAGAAGAAGTTGGCCGCGGTCAGCCGATTGATCAAGTGGTTGGTAGATATATCGAGACGCTGGACTTGGAGCCAATTATCGAGCAAATTATGACGAATAACCAATCGGCGGTCAAAGACTACCGGTCGGGTAAAGAGAACGCTCTCCACTTCTTGGTTGGCCAAGTTATGGCCAAAACCCAGGGTAAAGCCAACATTACCGAAGTCCGGACAAAATTGGTCAAGATCCTTAAGTCGGCCTAAGTGGCGGTTGTGATAAGCTACTTAGATGACCGGGACATCTTTTTCGGATCGGATCCTTGAACTCTTAGCCCAAGCTTGGGATCGGCTACCGCTGTTAATATTAACCTTAATTGTCGGCTTTATTTTAATTAAGTTCATTAAAGCCTTTCTCCATGGCTTGATCGGTTATTCACGAGCAAACGCCGCTCTTAAGGGCATACTGTTATCAGTCCTTGACGTCGCCTTGTGGATTTTTCTAATTGCCGCTCTCTTGCAACAAGTCGGCTTAAGCCAAATCTCCTTGGCGCTATCCGGGACGGTCGCGATCTCGGCCTTGGCTTTGTCGGCTGGTTCAACCGCTTTCGTTCAAGATTTGGTCGCCGGTATTTTTCTGGCTCAAGACCCGGATTTTAATGCCGGGGACAAGATTAAAGTTGACGATGTTGAAGGTGTTATAGAGCGAATGGACGCCCGTAAAATCCGTCTTCGTGACGACAAAGGCATCCTTCATATATTTCCCAACGCTCATTTCGACCGGTCGGCTTGGATGGTCGTAAAAAAACGCTAAAATGGATTTTGGAGGGTGAATGGAAAATTTCCCGAAAATATGAGTGGAACGAATATCCAAGATTGGATCAACTGGCTTTCGCTAATCGTTCTGCTTGGTTTTTTGGTGGCGCTGGTTTATTTTATCGTCTTATTGCACCGAGCCAACCGAGTTGTTAGTCGTCTCGATAATCTAACCGGTACTTTTAGAGGATTTGTGCAAGAAATTGTACCAGCGATAGTTAATATGGGTACTGTCGTCACTGCCGTCCAGTCAATTTTGCGTCATTTGGCTCTGACAAAAGACGATAAAAAGCATTTGAAGTAGGACAATTAATCCCCTAATCAATTAAGGAGGCATAATTCATGGATTTGAATTCTAACCAACAAAGTAATTTCCTAAAATCGTTTAGTAGCAACTATAAGGCGAGATGGTGGAAATTTGTCGCTAACCTAATGATTGTGATTGCGGTGGCGTTTATGGGGTCACTCTGGACTCTTTATATGCTCTCCGGCACGGCCGGTGGAGCGAAGCTACGTGAAAAGTTAGGAATTAACAATATTAACGGCATCAATGTCCAGTCGACTCGAACTGATAAAATTATTATTGAAGAATCCTCGGCGATTATTGAAGCGGCCAAAAAAGTCCAGCCAACCGTTGTCTCGATCACCAGCAAAGGGAAAACCGTTCGCGATATTTTTGGCCTGGGGATTATTCAGGCGCCGGAGGCGGCCGGAACTGGTTTTGTCGTCACTTCTGACGGTTTGATCGTCAGTAATAAGCATGTCGTTCTGGGCTTTGACCAGTTCACCGTGACCACTTTTGACGGCAAAGTTCTCGACGCTAAGGTGGTGGCGACCGATCCGTTGAACGACTTGGCGCTTTTGAAGGTTGAGGCCAAGGGTTTGCCGGTCGTTGATCTTGGCGATTACGATCGGGTTCAGGTTGGTCAGTGGGTGATCGCTATCGGTAACGCCCTGGGCGAATTCCAAAATTCGGTCACGGTCGGGGTAATCTCGGCTAAAGAAAGATCAGCCAATCCCTCTGACGGCCAAGGCCGAGTCGAGGCGCTCTTTGGCTTACTCCAGACCGACGCGGCGATTAACCCGGGGAATTCCGGCGGGCCGCTCGTTAATTTGTCTGGCCAGGTAATCGGCATCAACACGGCGGTCGCTGGTAACGCCCAAAACATTGGTTTCGCCCTACCGGTTTCCGATATTAAAAGAGCTCTCGAGTCCTACCGCAAAGAAAACAAAATTGTTCAGCCCTACATCGGCATCCGCACCCAGACGCTGACTAAAGCGATCGCCACCTCCCTGGGTTTGTCGGTCGAAAAAGGCGCTTTGATTCACGGTGGCAACCAATCGGCGATTGATCCCAAGTCTCCGGCCGCTTCGGTCGACTTAAAAGAAGGCGACATTATTACCAAAGTTGACAACCAAGTAATTGATCAAGAGAATCCTTTGCCGCGAGTCGTTCGTCAACACAATCCGGGCGATAAAATTACCCTGACAATTCTTCGCGGCGCTGTTGAATCGAAGGTCGAGCTGGTGCTCGGTTCGCTCTAAACTAGTTGATAATGGCGAATCTGGTACGGCCGGTTAGGTCGGGAAGAAATTTCACCGTTCGAGCGGGCAAGAATTTTTTAACTAATTTTTCAACTTTTGGCTGGTGGGTCGGATGAATCTCCAAAAATATCTGGCCGTCGGGGGTTAAATAATCCTTGGCGCCGGCGAGCATTCGACCGATTATCGCCAATCCATCTGCGCCGCCGTCAAGCGCCAGATGGGGCTCAAAATCTTTAATTCGGCGCTCAAGCGTGGCAATTTCGGCGGTTGGCAAGTAGGGCAGATTGGCGACGATTAAGTCGAACGGTTGGCGAGGAATATCAACCCAGAGATCGCTCTTTATAAAGGTAATCGCCAGCCGATTGTTCTTGGCGTTGCGCCGCGCCAAGTTCAAAGCCGCTCGGGAAATATCGCTGGCAATAACCGGCCAGTCGGGGAAGTGATTTTTCAAGGCCAGCGCCAGGGCGCCGCCGCCGGTGCCAAGGTCAATTATAGTCCGCGGAGGTTGGCTGGTTAGACTAACGATTAGCTCGAAGAGCTGTTCTGTTTCTGGTCGGGGAATGAGCGCTCGGCAGTCGGATCTCAAATTAAGGCCAGCAAACGGCTGATTACCCAGAATGTAAGAGAGCGGCCGGTTGAGGGTTGCTTGGGCCAGCCAGCGGCGAAATTGACGGCGGTTTTTGGCGGCGGCCGTCAAATGGCGCAGAATCGCTTGGCCGTCCGGTTGGTCATTAAGCACCTGTTCGGTCCGCTTCAAAGCCTTGTCAGCTCTCATCAGACTTGGCCGAAAACGACTCCAAGGCAGTGATCACCGCCCCCAGGTCGCCGTCGAGAATTTGCTCGAGATTATGCCAGCTTTTATTGATTCGGTGGTCGGTCACTCGACTTTGGGGAAAATTGTAGGTCCGGATTTTGTCACTTCGGTCGCCGGATTTAATCATCGCTCGACGGCTGTCGCTGATATCTTGTTCCTGCTCGTTTCGTTTCGCTTCCCAGAGCTTACTCCGTAGGACAGCGAGCGCTTTCCCTTTGTTTTTCAGTTGACTGCGCTCGTCCTGGCAAGCAACAACGATACCACTAGGCAAATGAGTGATCCGGACAGCCGAATCGGTCGTATTGACGGATTGACCCCCAGCTCCCTTGGAGTGATAAACATCAATCCGCAGATCGTTTGGATTGATATGGACATCAACATCTTCGGCTTCCGGCAGAACTACCACCGAAGCGGCCGAAGTGTGAACCCGGCCGGACTTCTCAGTTTTAGGGACGCGCTGAACTCGATGGACGCCGCCTTCAAAACGCAAGGCGGCATACGCCGACATCGATTTAACTAACATTGTCGCCGATTTAACCCCACCAAGTTCGCTCCCGTTTAAGTCGACTAGTTCAACCCTCCAACCCTGACGTTCGCTGTAGCGCTGGTACATTCGTAATAGCTGACTAGCAAAAAGTTCGGCTTCGTCACCGCCGCTACCGGAGCGGATCTCAACAACGGCATGGCGCTGATTTTCGGTATGGCTCGATTCAACCTGCCGACGCAAGCGTAAAATCTCCTCGCGGGCAAGGTCTTTTATCTCAATGTCCTCAGTCTGGTCGTATAGACTTTTGGCTTCTTTAAGCTGACGTAAGATTTCATTGTCCATATTTACTCAAGAGAATTCTATCAGAAACAAGGTTTCTATACTAATTTCCCCTCCGCCAAGTCCGGCTAAGACCTTGAAGCTATATTTCAGGTTTGATACAATAATCGAAGTTTAATCATGAAGAAAAATATTCAACTCAAGCCACAAGCCAGCGAAAAACAAGCGAAGCGACATCTCAAGCCGCAAGCCAGCGAGAAACAGGAGAATCAACATCTGGAATATTTTCCGAAAACTAAAGTCACTTGCTCCTGTGGCAACACCTTCACGCTTGGGTCAACCATGTCAGAGATGCGAATAGAAATCTGCTCCAACTGCCACCCCCTTTATACCGGAAAAATGAAGTTAATTGACACCGCTGGCCGGGTCGATCGTTTTAAGAGCCGACTGGAGAAAGCAAAGAAAAAGTAATGCAAAACTCAAAGCTCAAAACTCAAAATTATAGCTCAAAATTCACTAGCTTTAAGTTAGTGGCTAAAGTTTTAACTTTTGACTTTTGCGTTTTGAATTATCTTCAAACCGGAGGTTTGGGCTAATGTCCTTGCCAACCTTAGTTGAGCTAGCTGAAGCGGGGGCTCATTATGGCCATCACCGTTCGTATGTTTATCCCAAGGCCCAACGTTTTGTTTTTGGTGTTCGTAAAAACATCGCCCTGATTGACCTTGAAAAAACTTTAGAGCGTCTAACAATAGCCCAAAAAGTTATTGGCCAATTCCGACTGATCGGTAAAACAATATTGTTTGTCGGTACTCGACGCGGCGTTAAGGAGATCGTTAAGAAAGTTGCCGAACAGAACGGTGAATCGTACGTCACAGAAAGATGGTTGGGCGGATTTTTGACCAATTTCGAAAGCATTCACGAAAATATCAAAAAGATGAACGAACTCGGTCAGTATCTAGATAGCGATCAGTCTCTCGGGCTGTCTAAAATTGATCGGCTCCGGACGACCAACAAATTAGCTCGTTATCACCGATTCTTGTCCGGTGTCACTAACCTGAACACCAAGCCGGGTTTAATCGTTATGGCCAGCGCCAGCGAGGACAAAATCGCCCTTCGAGAAGCCAACCTGATGGGTATCCCAGTAATCGCCATCTGTGACACCGACACTAATCCAGATAAAATCACTTACCCAATTCCGGCTAACGATGATGCCGCAAAAGCCGTTGAACTAATTCTCCAAGCCTTAATTGCTAAGCCAGTCAAAGAGAAGAAGGTAAAAGTTGCCGAAGTCCAAATCAAAAGCCAAAAGTTAAATACCAAAAGTGAAACCAAAAAGTCAAAAGTTTCCAAGCCAAAAATTAGTAAAAAGGTCGTGGCCAAGAAAGTAATTGCCAAAACTAAAGCTAAAGAGGGGAAAATAACCAAACCTAAGGAGTAATATGGCCAGCGTTGAAATGATCAAAAAACTTCGTAGCCAAACTGGTCTGGGGCTGCACGACATCAAAAAAGCTCTCGACGAGGCTAATGATAACGAAGAAGGAGCTCTGATCCTGCTTAAGGATTGGGGTTTATCAACCGTTGCTAAAAAATCCGATCGAGCCACCTCCCAAGGATTAATTGAGTCATATGTTCACGGCGGACGTCTCGGCGCTCTAGTTGAGGTCAATTGCGAAACCGATTTTGTCGCCCGAAATGACGAATTTAAAGCATTTGTCAAAGACATTGCCATGCAAGTTGCCTCGATGAACACGGAAAATATTGATCAGCTCTTGAAGCAAGAGTATTTTCGCGATCCATCCAAGACGATCCAGGATCTACTCAACGAAACCATTACCAAGATTGGTGAAAATATTAAAATCTCGAAAATTTCTCGCTTTGAACTTGGTTCTTAGTCCAAATTTGATAAAGGGCTGGATTATTTCCAGTTCTTGGTTAAGATGTTATTGAGATGACGACGGCTGTTGTAAAACAAGAAATGGCAAAAGTTTTGCAATTGCTCGAAGACGATTTGCGGACCCTTCGCCCCGGTCGAGCCAGCGGTGAGCTAGTTGGCATTTTGCCAGTTGAAGCTTATGGTGGGACGATGCCTCTCAATCAACTGGCCTCGATTTCGGCCAACGAACAAGGGCAGATCATTATTGCTCCTTTTGACAAGTCGGTCCTACCTGCTATCGACACCGCCGTTAGCCGTAGTCAACTCGGCTACTCCGTTACTAATGAAGGGACGCAGTTGCGCCTTAGTGTCCCGCCTTTATCAGAAGAGCGGAGGGCGGAAATGGTTAAATTAGTTGGTCAGAAAGGTGAGGCCGCTCGAATTCAACTCCGACAATTCCGGGGCGAAGCCCATCAAAAAGCGAGCCGAGAAAAATCGGCTGGCACCATGCGCGAGGACGAGCTAAATCGCTTTACCAAAGAAATTGATGAAACAATTGGCGAATTCAACAAATCAGTTAAAGAACTGGTCGAGCGAAAAGAAAAGGAACTGATGACAGTCTAATGCAAATCTCACTCCGACCAAAGGGAGAAGCGAGCGTAGCGACAAAAATCAAATCTGACTGTGAACAAGGTGAAAAGCGAGCGGAGCGACAAAGTTACAATTTAAAATCGAAAATTTTGAAATTTGAGGTGTCATTTTCCATTTTAAGGTTTGAGATTTGAATTATGCTTATTACTCTATTAGTCTTCCTAGCCATTTTGGGCATAATGGTCTTTGTTCACGAACTGGGGCACTTTTTGGTGGCCAAAAAGTCTGGAGTCAAGGTTGAGGAGTTTGCGTTTGGCTTCAAGCCACGGCTTTGGAGTAAGACCATTGGCGAAACTACCTACGCCATTAATCTTATTTGGCTTGGTGGTTACGTCAAAATGTTCGGTGAGCAGGACGGCCAAACTGGGCCGAGGTCGTACAAGTCTAAAAAACCGGCCTCCCGCCTGGCAATTCTAGTGGCCGGGTCAGCGATGAATTTGCTGATGGCTTGGCTGATTCTAACTATTTTGTTTATCACCGGCTTTCAACCGCTTGTCCCTAACGCCACCAAAAACCCCTTTATTGTCGAAAAACCGACCCTTAGCGTCGCCCGAGTTCTGACTGATAGTCCGGCCGAAAAAAGTGGTTTTCAAGTTAACGACCAAATTCTCGCCGTCAACGGTCAAATGTTGACAGATGGAGCCGGTTTTACCGAGAAAATCCGCAGCTACAATGGCCAAACTGTCAAGGTGACTGTTAAGCGTGGTAGTGACATTCTTGATTTGACCGTTTCCCCTCGAACAAGCCCGCCACCTGGACAAGGGGCGATCGGTGTCGCCGTCGGTTTGTCTGGACAGGTTCGATCGATTTGGTACCAAGCGCCAGCGGCCGCCCTGTACGAAACCGGGCGAGTCATCAGTATCTCGGCGGTTGGGTTTGTTGGTTTCGTTAAAAATCTTATTGTCAAGCAAGAGGTGTCAGAAGACGTGACCGGTATTGTCGGTATCGGAGCGCTAACTGGTGTGGCGAGACGGCTGGGCTTTGATTACCTAGCCCAGTTTGTGGCGATAATTTCGATTGGTTTGGCTGTAATTAACTTAATGCCAATTTTGCCGCTTGATGGCGGTCACATCGCTGTTTTAGGCTACGAAAAAATTACTCGTCGATCTTTCAGCCAGCGACAGTTCTCCATTTTCGCTACTTTTGGCCTGGCGTTTATTTTGCTGATGTTTCTAGTTGTCACGTACAAAGACGTCTTACGCTTTGATGTGTTCGGGAGGCTATTTTAATGAAAGCGATTACCCATTCGATTTATTCCCTGGGGTCATAAAATGTCGCTCGTTGCACTCGCTCGTCTCTCGCTTGAAGCTCGAGATGAGAACGAGTACATTCTCGATTTACTCACCGGGGGCTCATAAAATGAGATTAAGTCAGTTTTACACTAAAACCCGACGATCGGTCGCCAAGCAGGATTCGCTTAATGCTTATCTATTGGAAAAAGCCGGCTTCATCAATCAGGTAGCGGCCGGAGTGTACGCTTTCTTGCCGCTGGCGGTTCGTTCAATGGGTAAAATCGAGCAAATAATTCGAGAAGAGATGAATGAGCTTGGCGGTAGCGAGGTGGTATTTTCGGCCCTACAGCCCAAATCAACGTGGGAGCAATCCGGTCGTTGGGAGGATAAAAATTTTCGCCAAATTGTTTACATGGATTCAGAAGCGAATATGACTTTCGGCGCGACACACGAGGAGCCGATGACCATCGCCGTTAAACAGGGAGTGCAATCGTATCGTGATCTGCCGGTAATTTTGTACCAATTCCAAACTAAGTTCCGTAAGGAATTGCGAGCCAAATCTGGTCTTCTACGGGGTCGAGAGTTTCGAATGAAAGACCTGTACAGCTTTCACCCGGATTCGGCGGCTCATCACCAGTTTTACGAACAATCCGCCGAAGCGTATCTAAAAACCTTTAAACGCTTAGGGTTGGATGCCTATCGAGTCAAGGCCAGTGGAGGAGTATTTGGAGCAGAACTCTCTGATGAATTTCAGGTTTTGACCGAAACTGGCGAGGATAATGTACTCGTTGATCACAAAACCAAGACCGGTTTCAATATTGAAATTGAAGATCAGCTGAAAGCCGCGGACGTCAAGAAACTAAAACGAGTTAAAGCCATTGAAATCGGTAACATATTCCATCTTGGCACAAAATACGCTGATGCTTTTGACTTGAGGTACTTAGACACTTCAGGAGCTCGCCAGTCGGTTTGGATGGGCTCGTACGGTATTGGCGTCAGCCGATTACTCGGAACACTGGCCGAGCTAAATAACGATGAAAATGGCTTGAAACTGCCCTGCCAAGTGGCGCCGTTTGCAGTGGTGGTTATCGACCTCACTAATTCTAAAACTGGCGAAAGAGTTCACGACTCACTCGAAAAAGCCGGTATCGAGGTTCTGCTTGACGATCGTGACGAACCGGTCGGTACCAAACTGGTTGACGCTGACCTAATTGGTTACCCGATCCGTTTAGTTTACAGCGCCAAAACCGCTCAAGACGGCAAAGTCGAGATCAAAGAACGTTCAAATGGCAAAGTGATGCTGATCAATTTGGAAGACGTGTCGGCGGGTGTTAAAAAGCTTTTGTCTTGACAGTCCAGTATCTCCGTTGGTACTCTATAAAATATAAGTGCCCAAACAGGGCGGTAGGTTTTCTGCCTTAAAAAAAGGAGGTTCGTATGGATCCAGACAACATGAAGATGCCAGAGTCGGAAGGAGCACCAGCAGTTGAAGGTGCCGAGAAACCAGCAGTAGAAGGAGAAGGCGACATGACCGAAACGCCAGCCGAAGAGGGCGCGGGAGAAGGTGAGAAGCCAGCCGACGAAGAAGTAAAGCCCGAAGTCCCGGCCCTGTAATATTTGCTTCCAAAGATAAAATAGCCCCGGACTTTGCCTGTTTGTATCGGACAAGATTGGAGGTCAGTTAAGTTCGGTTCAAGTAAACAAAGTCCGGGGCTTTTTTGTTTCGGTAAAACAATCTAATCTGAAGCTATGCCAGACAAAAAATGTCGAGGTCAGGAGCGAACTTGCGACTATGCCTAGTAAATTGATCGTTGGTAATTGGAAGATGTATCCGACGCTGTCGGACTCGCTGGTTTTGGCGGCAACGTTCAAAAAATCACTTGAAGATATCAACGGCGTTGAGATAGTTTTAGCGCCGCCGACGGCTTGGCTAGTGCCAATTGTTGAGAGCTGGAAACACAAATTAGCCCATGTCCACTTTGCCGCCCAGAACGTTTGGCCGATTGATCAAGGCGCTTACACCGGCGAAGTTTCGGCCTATATGCTCAAAAACATCATTCAATACGCCATTGTCGGACACTCCGAGCGTCGACAGTACGCCGGCGAGGATAATGATTTAGTTCATCAGAAAATTCAGGCCTGTTTACAGTGGGGAATTCAACCGATTTTCTGCGTCGGCGAGAGTAAAAAAATGATCGACGGTCAAGGTAATTTCGACGCTTACCAGCTCGGTAAGGTGACTGAACAGCTCTTAGAAGGGATGAATGCGGTCAAAAAAGATAATTTTAATAAAGTCACCGTTGCCTACGAACCAATCTGGGCGATTGGAACTGGTGAAGCGGCAACGGCGGAGTACACTCTTCAAGTTATTAACAAGTTAAAAGAAAAATTAGCGGAAAAGTTTGGCAACCGGACAGCCGCCCTAGTTCGTTTTATCTATGGCGGTTCGGTATCGACGACTAATGTGGTCGAGTTTTTACGAATTCCCGAGATATCTGGCGTCTTAGCTGGGGGTATCTCAGTTAAAGCTGACAATTTTATTAAAATCTGTCAAATCGCCGCCAAGACCCGCTGAAAGCATGGGAAGTAATTTTCAAAAATCAAATTTGCATTTTTTCAATATGAATTAATTTTCAAACATTAAAACACTGGAAATTTAATGAAGATTATTACTCGTAAATTTAAAATTCCAAATTCCGGAGGAAATTGCTGATGTCTAGAAGGATCGTCATTGTTGGCGACTCGCCTTTGTCTGTCTTGGTTGGACGACAACTTGATCGCGACTTAGCCCGTGAGGCTCATATTGAAGTAGCCCATCTGACTCGAGATGAATCGTTTATCTACAGCCCTCACATCACCACTTTACTCGGACATCAGAACTTCCTCTTAAAAAATCAGCTCTACCGCAATGTTAGAAGCCAAAAAACAACGGTCAAGCAGATTAATCTTGTCGATCAAAGAGTTATCACGACGATCGGGGTGATTGATTACGACGCCATCTGCCTGGATTTAACACCGAGTTATGGTCGCTCGGAAATAAAAAAAATCGGCCAACTAGTGACCCGTTTGATCAATGAAATTCAAGCCAAGTTCAATTCTGGTCGGCTCCTTCGAGCCCGAGTTACTTTTGCTGGCGAAGACATTATGTCTTGGCAAATGGCGCTGGCCTTGGCGGCTGATACCGTTGCTTATCCCGTTCCCATTCAAAGGGCCCTCCTTATTCAAGCTCAATACCCATCAATTACCATTCTGAAGGAATTTCTGGCTGACAATGGAGTTGGTTCACGTAAGTCGGTCGCGCCCCAACCCGGTCTGACGATTAATCCGCCGTCCTCGCCCCTTAAAAACCGTCTTGTCCGGGGGGCGCTACTTGATGACAAGGACAACTTTGTTCTTCGGGATACTCTCAATCCCGAAGGCCATCCTGAATCGATTGTCGTCGACACCAAATGGCGACATCGCCAAAACGTTTTGAAAGTTGATCAAACGTTGGCGGTTCAAATCGCGGCCAATATCGAGCGTTTTCTAACCGGCGACCGTCAACGACCGATCAAACTCCCTCGCCCATCCGGTATTTTAAAGGGTCAAAAAAATGATTTTGTCTGGATCGGCGATTTAGAAAGCCGTCGTTTAAAGGCGAAGATTATCGGCCAGCTTGATCAAAGGTTTTACGAAAAATTGTTTCGGCAATTTAATTTTTGAAATTGACTTGAAAAGGGGAGAAGGGTTCCAAACAGAAGCAATTCCGGGGGAAATGGCTCATAAGTTGGTAATGATACTTTTTATCTCTTTGTGGCCAACTGAATAAATTTGGCTGTTTTTAGTTTAGTGACAATTCCCAACACCAGGAGAATGCCGCCGGAAACTAAAAATCCGATACTAATGTTGCCCAGTGTCGTTTTCATCACTCCGAGAATTACGGCCACCAGATCAATAATAACCGGCGCAATCGATTTCGCCCCACCCGTCCCGTCAACAAAATCGCTGGCGGTTTTAGTCAACCAATCCCAACCGACCAGACTGAAGACAATCTGCAATATTCCCACCAGCAGGAAGCAAATCGACAAAGAAATTAGCCCTGAAGCTCGCCAGATGAGCCAGTACAAAAGCATCATCAGCAAAGTTGCTCCCCAAATGGTCTGAACAATCTTGTTTGCTAGCGTCACGTTGGCTCTAATAGTTAGGAGTTGCGAAGGGCTTTGGCTGACAGATAGCGAATCTGGTATCCCTTCAGTTAGTTTTGTCGCGGCAAGATTAGCCAGATTAGCGACACTTTTAGACTTGAGAGTGCCTTCAGGCAACTGACAAGAGGGTAGCCCCTGCTCAAAATTCCAATCTCTAAGTTCGGCCGAGCGACAGAGGGGTAAGGAGTTATAGTTCGTCAGTATTTTACTAGCCGCCGAATCAGCCAGCCGCTGTTTTACACTCCTTAGCTCATAAGAGAATACGACAGATTCAGTTTTGTTGGTCAGCCAAGGTAGGTAAGCGTCGAGAAAAGATTCGGTAAAATCATAAAATTGATCGGCTCCGATCGCTGATTTTATTATGTCAGTGACATCAGTGTTGTCCAGGCCAAAGCTTTTGGTTTGGCCTGCCGGTAATAATTGTCCAATGTTGCCGACTAATCGTCCATATAAATTAACCGATCGGGCTTGTTCAACGACAAACTTTGAATCTCCAAGCCGATTAACGACATAACCAAGAGTACTAAAAAACAATAAAATCGATAAAAGTAAAACGCAAAAAGATTTGATCATTCTAGTAGCATATCAAATCAAGTCGTGGTCAGTTCTGACTTGGTCGGTAGTAGATCATCAGGTATGCTAAATCGATGCAGTCCCTTGAAGACGCCGCTCTAGCTAGCAAAACAGTTTTGGTTCGAATTGACGCTGACGTTCCGCTGACGGAAGGTAGTACAGTCGAGGTCGCTAACGACTTCCGACTCCAAAGATTATTACCAACGTTATTTTTTCTAATTAATCACCGAGCCAAAATTGTTTTATGTGGTCATTTCGGTCGGCCGATGGGTAAAGTCGACCCAAGTCTTAGCTTAAAGCCAGTCTTTACTCACCTCTCAGCCCTAACCAACAAAAGAGTGTTATTTGCGACTAACCCTTTTTCGGCCGCCACCAAAAAGGCCATTACCGATCTTAAGGAAGGCGAGATATTGGGGCTAGAGAATATCCGTTTTTTTAAAGGTGAGGAGGATAATTCTCGAACCTTTGCTCGACGGTTGGCTAATTTAGCGGACATCTTTGTTAATGATTCTTTTAGTTCCTCTCACCGTGATGCGGGTTCGATTGTGGCCATCACCGAGTTTTTGCCGTCGTACGCTGGCTTACAATTGGAGCGGGAGGTAGAAATGCTCACCAACCTCACTCGCCACCCAGCCCATCCGTTTATCGCTATTATTGGCGGGGTGAAAATTGCTGATAAACTGCCCGTAATCGATAATCTTTTACCGAATGTTGATCGAATTATCGTTGGCGGTGGCGTTGCTAACACTTTTTTAGCTAGTCAAGGCGTTAAGGTCAAGAGCTCTATTATTGACTCTGGCTACATCGACCAAGCTGGCGAGATGCTTAAACGCTCACGAGGCAAAATTATTTTACCGATTGATTATATCTGGGGAGACGATAAAATTCTGGATTTTGGCGAAAAATCGACGGCCGTAACCGTTCAACAGATTAAGAGTGCTAAAACTATCCTCTGGAGCGGTGTCCCAGGCAAGGCGGAACGGCCACCATATAATAAGTCTTCTCGGGTTATTGCTTTAGCAATTGCCAACTCGCCGGCCACCAGCATTGTCGGCGGCGGTGACACGGTTGGCTTTGTAGATAATTTAGGGCTGACTCGAAAGTACTCTTTTGTCTCCACTGGTGGCGGAGCGATGCTCGAGCTACTGGGCGGGCGGGTCTTGCCCGGGATTAAGGCCTTGGGGTAATTAATTGACTCTAATATAAATCTGTAATAATTTTCAATCGAAACCCTCAAGAGCGAAACCAAATAACTCTGATTGATCGTCTGATACAATATAGTGAACGGGGCACTCCGTTCACTAAGTCTGGCGGATTATCCGCCGACTATAATCTATCAAGCCGATCGGATTGTTTTTTTAATGGCGGTAGTTACGGTCGGGGTTGGGGTCGGAGGAGGGGGGCGACTCTTCTTAGGCTGCTGGACGGGCGAGGGTTCATACCCTAAAACCTCCCCCTGCCCATGTTAGTGGTCAAAAACAAGTCCTCCATATGTATCTAATATGGTTAAAATTAGGAGTTTTAGCCAGGGGTTAAGCTTCTCTTTTTTCTCTGGCCAAGGTAGAATCCAGAAGAATGGAAATTAGCACCAAAACCTTACCCCACAGCCGTCGGCAATTAACCGCTATGCTGGACGAGAAAGAGGTAGCGGCTTATTTCGAGCAAGCGGCTATTGGCTTGGCTCAATCGATCAGGATTGCTGGTTTTCGACCGGGTAAAGCCCCAGTCACCCTGGTCAAAGAACAGATTGATCGAGCCAAGTGGCGTGAAGAAGCTTATTCGTTAGCAGTTAGCACTGCCTGGCGAAAAATTGTTGAAGATCTCAAAGAGCTACCCATTGAAGATCCAGAGGTGGAGTTAAGTAATTTTGAAGATGGTCAACCGGCTCTGGCAACATTTAAGTTTGATGTTCGTCCGGAAGTAAAGATCGGCGGGTGGCGCCGAATCAGAATTAAGAATTACGAATTAGGAATTAAGAATGAGGTAGCGGAGGAAGAGGTAGAGGATTTAATCAAGACCTTGCGCCTCGCTCACGCTAAAACTATTGTCAAATTAACACCCGCCAACACGGGAGACAAAGTTCATGTTAATTTTACCGGAGCGGTAAATGGAGTGCGGCAGGACAAATTATCAAGCAAGAATTTCCCGCTAATTATCGGTCAGGCCAATACAATTCCCGGATTTGACGAACAACTGCTAGGATTGAAAAAGGGCGACAAAAAACGGTTTCAGCTCCAATTCCCCGCCGATCATTTTGACAAACAACTAGCTAACCAAGCAGTCGATTTCGTCGCTGAAGTCGAAGAAGTATTTGAAATTATATTGCCGGAACTTAACGACGAATTTGCCAAGGGCTTTGGCCACACAAAAACCGAACAATTAACTAAAGCCATTCGGATCGATATCGGTAACCGAAAAAAAGACGAACAATTTATCAGTCAAAAAGCCCGTTGGTTAGCGGAATTTGAGAAGCTAATTCAATCCGATTTACCGGAGTCGTTACTGACAGCCGAAGTTGAACGATCGCGAGCGGCTTGGCGAGCGTTCTTGGAGGAACGCCACCTTAATGACGGTGACTGGCTGAAGGGTCGTCAACTGACTTTGGAGCAACTAGAAAAAGACTGGCACAAGGCCGCTCAATCGTCGGTCAAGATCGGCTTAGGACTAGCTGAAGTCGCCAAATCGATGAAAAAAGAGCTGAAATCCAACCAAGAATTCCAGATCCTTTTAGATGAACTAGTTAAGAAAGGACTTGACTAATTACAAACCCGCACCATATTACACCCGCGGGGTGGGATATGGTGGTGGGATATGGTGCAAGAATGTAAATAACAGTCAAATTTTTTCAGTTGACTTAATGTAAAGGAAACTTTACAATTTCCATAAATGCAAAAAGAGCTGACCAATCAAATGCTCATACCAATGGTGATCGAGAAAACCCAGTTTGGTGAACGGGCGTACGATATTTACTCCCGTTTGCTTCGTGATCGGATTATTTTTGTCGGCGGGGGGATTGACGACCACGTCGCCAATTTGATTATGGCGCAACTGCTTTTTCTGGAGAGCGAAAACGCCGATAAAGATATTCAGATGTACATCAATAGCCCGGGCGGCTCGGTCTCGGCGGGATTGGCAATCTACGACACGATGAAGCACGTCAAGCCGAAAGTCTCGACTATCTGTATCGGCATGGCCGCGTCAATGGGAGCGTTCTTGCTCGCCGGCGGCGAAAAGGGCAAGCGCTTTGCCCTGCCCAACTCGCGCCTTATGCTTCACCAGGTGGCCGGCGGCACCGAAGGACAAGCGTCAGACATTGAGATCCATTACCGCGAGATAATGCGGATGAAAAAATTAATGAACGAAATCTTGGCCAAAAACACCGGCCAAAAACTGGAAAAAGTGGAGAAAGATACCGACCGCGACTACTGGATGTCGCCCGATGAGGCCAAAGATTATGGCTTGATTGACAAAGTGCTGAGTTAGTATCTTCTCCGTTTTTCGATCCTGATGTTTCTGCTACTATTACTATTCAAGGGGAACGATGAAATTAATGATTACCTTATATAAGGACGAGGATGGGGTTTTTATTGCCGAGTGCCCGTCAATTCCGGGTTGTGTTAGCCAAGGCAAAACCGAACAAGACGCTCTGAACAATGTTCGCCAGGCCATCAAAGAGTGCCTGGAAGTTAGGGCGGGTCTTGGTCTTCCGAATACAGTAGCGCTCGAAATCTGATAGGCAGTCGAGCCGAAGAGAGTCGGTCGTATACCGCTCACTAAGGTAGTAAAGAAGCTCCGCGATTATCCAACAGTGCGGCAGAGCCTCAACTTCAATTGTGTTACCGTCAAAACGATCATTTGGAGCGGTTGTTGAATGAGGGTTTTTTTCGGACCGATTATTGCCCGCAGATTAAAAAAGTCGAGCTCTCTCGTCAGCTACTAGACTTTGATTCTCAATTTCTAGCAATTCCATGATTGTTTGGCGAATATCGGATCGATATGAACGTCCGATCGAAACGCCAGAACTACTATGGATACCTCCCAGAATCAGCAACAACTTTTTCAACAAAGCAACATCAGATCCGTTCAAGCGATTCACCTCCTCCAGGCACAAAGTATGTCAATGAACGGAATTACCTTACCAGTTCTTATAGACATGCCTTACGCAGGATAATCAAGTAGTCGTGGGGATACGACTCAAGTATCAGCAATAAGACGGTTTATAGATTTAGCGAGAATAGCGCGTCAGCTTTCGCGGGAGTTTAATCCAAGCCCTTGACGCCAGGCATCTTACTTAATATAATAATCAGTAAGTTCTAAGTCCTTTGTGGCCGTGGGGCCGAAACGGAATTTCAATTTGTATTGAACTCATTGCAAAACTTGCTTTCGAGAAGCTTCGACTGATTTTTTGAGCGAGAGACAGGAAATGCGAGGAAGCATACAGGACTGTACGTTGACGAGCGGTTCGTGGCTCGTAGCCGAAAAATCAGCATGAAGACCAAAAATGAGGTTTTGGATTGGGTTCACTATTAACAATTAACACAACCGTCAGGTGAATGTTTTCTGCCCCCGCAGAATCATTCAAGTAAATGAATATTTGGCGGTTGCAAGAATGCCAGTTTACGAGT
>CAYIGA010000015.1:0-17765 GCA_964362925.1 uncultured Candidatus Saccharibacteria bacterium
ATTATCCCCTGCAGGTTTCGGGAGGAAGTGACGATGTGGTGCTGTTTGAAGTTGAGCGAGCTGGAACCAGTGATCGTTATGTTCGCATCAACTCCCGCGGGACTCTTATCGCTACCACGACGGAAGCCGGTAGCGCCGCTTACGATTTTAGTTTGTCAGCCGCAAATACCAACACCACTGGCGCTCGGGAGTTCTTCAAGATTGACCAAGATGTCGCCCCGACTTCCGGCACGGGTGAATTTCCGGCTTTAACCGTTCAGGGAACGATCAATCAAACCGGTGGAGCCAGCGGTATAACCCGAAGTATTTATGTTAATCCAACTTTGACGGCGGTGGCTGATTATCGCGGCGTAGACATCGCCGCCAGTAGCGCTACCGCTTACGGTATTTATCAAGGCGGCGCTCTTAGCCAAAATTATTTTGCCGGCGAGGTTGGGATCGGTGTTACCGCTCCCAGCTCCTGGCTTCATATCGGGGGCAATAAAAGTTTAGCCGCTTGGGGAGTAGCCGGTATTCAATTCCAAGGCGCCGCCGCCACTTATACCGATACCTCAACCGCCGGCTCTGGTTCGGTCGCCTCGGCCGTGGCGGCATCGTTAGGGATACCAACTTTTGCCGCTACCAATGCCAGCGTCACCACTACCGACGCGGCGACTCTTTACATTGCCGGCGCTCCAGCGGCCGGAACTAACATGACTCTCACTTCGGCCTACGCCCTGTGGATTGACGCCGGAATTGCTCGCTTTGACGGTCACATTCAATCTGTCCAAACCACTAAGCCCACCATCGGAACACC
Source organism: uncultured Candidatus Saccharibacteria bacterium (assembly GCA_964362925.1). GTDB lineage: Bacteria > Patescibacteriota > UBA1384 > 2-12-FULL-50-11 > 2-12-FULL-50-11 > JANLIQ01. The sequence goes on from CAYIGA010000015.1 coordinate 797, forward strand.
CACGAACTGCGGCACCGGCTCGCCCACGGCTTCCGTCACTGACGGATCAACCGATACTGCCGGTAGTTACACCGTCACGGCCGGCACCGGTACGCCCGGCGCTTGCCGGACGGTGATTACCTTCAACGCGGCCTATATTACCGCTCCTAAAGCGGTAATATTAAGCCGATCAGTCGAGGGATCAAACGGCGGCGATGCGGCTTATCTTCAGAACAAATCGACTACGACTATAACCACCGAATTTGCTAATAACCCAGCGGCAAGCGAAGTTAACCTCATTTACTACTGGGTTATTGAGTAAGCGGGTAGTTTCGCTAGAATCAAACCTATGGTCTACGACCACCGAGCGATCGAGCGAAAATGGCAGGAGCGTTGAAGCCGGGCTTGACAGTCGACTATGGACTGATTTATGATGGCTGAATGGTTCGAATCTGTCCGATGATCCGAATTGGCAAGAAACTTTCTACTAGAGGGGGTTTTCTGGTGTGATTCGACTGCAAGAATAGCACTAGTAACGCCCCCGCAGTCGCGGGGGCGTTACTAGTGTGTACCTTCAACGAAAGGGGATAGCGTGTTGGACAAGTTAGTATCGTTCTCCGACGGAGTTCCGGAAGCCCTGGAGGATGCTTTGCTGGCAGAAGGGGTTATCGTTGCCAACGGGAGAAAAGCTGGGGAGGCGCCGGTCGTCTTACTGCTAGAGAACGGGGATCTATTGCTCAACAACAAGGTGGTGGGAAAGTCATGTTTTTTGGATCGTCCCAAAAGTGCTCGTCGGACGGCCAATAAAATTGCCAGAACTCTCGGCCGCTAACTCTGTATTCTTCTCTGCCCACCGAGGGTTTACTCTCGGTGGGCAGAACAATCTTAAAGACGATCTTTGAAAAATTGGCTATTTGCCGTCAGACAGCGTCTTGAATGGATTGGCTAAATATGCTATTGTACTGACATACCAGGTTCGATCCTGGCTTTTTTAAAAAACTTGGAGATAATTAAAAAAAATTGATGATAAATACTCATTTTACGAACACCGACGTCAGTAAATCGAAAATGTACTCGTTTTCATTTACTAGCCCTATGGACTGCGGGATACCGATAGTCGAAGTGGCCGTACCGGCCACTATGGACTGCGGGATACCGACAGTCGAAGTGGCCGTACCGGCCACTATAGCGAGCGGGATACATTCCGCGAGCTTTACGAGGCGTATCCTGCCGACTATCGATGACGGGGCGAAGCCCCTAGTCGAAGTCGGCATTCCGCCGACTATAGCGAGCGGGATACGCCGACTTCGGCTAGGGATTACATCCCGTCGCCCATAAGGAGTTAAAAATGGCAATTTCACCCTTCGCGGCCGCGATTAACCAGTTAGCTGATGAACGCGGACTGCCTAAAGACATTATTATCGACACCATTGAAGCGGCCGTCGCCGCCGCTTACCGTAAAGATTACGGCCAACCCGACGAAGATATCAAAACCAAACTAGACGAAGAATCGGGCCAATTCAAGGTTTGGCAATCATTTGAAGTCGTTGAAGAGCCAGAAAATATTCACGCCCAACTGACCGTCGACCAAGCCCAAGAGTATCAGTCTGGCGCCAAGCTCGGCGATATAATTGAAATTATCCTCGAACCTCACGAAGATTTCGGCCGCATCGCCGCGATGACCGCCAAACAAGTGATCTCTCAACGTCTCCGGGAAGCCGAAAAGGAAATTCTTTACGCCGAATACAAAGATAAACAGGATCAGCTGATTAACGGTTACGTTCAGCAAGTTGAAGGACCAAACGTCATCTTAAACATCGGCAAGTTAAACGGCCTAATGATCGCCTCTGACCAAATCCCCAATCAAAACTATTACCCGGGCCAGCGGCTTAAAATCCTCGTTTACACCGTCGAAGAAACACCACGGGGACCGCGCGTTCTCGTGACCCGTTCGAGCGCCGATTTTATTAGCAAATTATTCGAACTGGAAGTACCGGAAATCGCCAGCGGCGCCGTTGAGGTCAAGGCGATCGCTCGTGAAGCTGGTGTCCGAACCAAAATGGCCGTTATCTCCAACCAGCCTGGTCTTGATCCGGTTGGTTCATGTGTTGGTCAGCGGGGTACGCGGGTCCAAGCCGTCTTGTCCGAAATCGGCGAGGAAAAAATTGATATTATTCTTTGGAACGACTCGATCGAGCAGTTGATCATCAACGCTTTATCACCAGCCAAAATTGATAAAATAACCTTGCGTAAGAAAGCTAAAAGCGCTTCAGTCAACGTCCCGATTGATCAATTGTCGTTGGCGATCGGCAAGAACGGTCAGAACGTCCGCTTAGCCAGTAAGCTGACCGGCTGGGAGATTGATATCGTCAAAGACGGTCAGGATGCTCGAAAGTTACCGAACGTTAAAGTGGACAAAGCGGACGAACCGACCGAATCGATTGCCGAGTTGCCAGTGGCTGAAATGCCCACCGATTCAACTCCTAAAAAAACCGTCACGAAGAAAAAGCTAGTCAAAGCCAAACCGACTAAAAAAGGGCTACTTAAAAAAAGTACCAAGAAAGCTGTCAAGAAGCCGTCTTCTTAGCGCTCTGTTGGCAGATTCGCTCTTTCAAGCCCGGTAACCTTTGGTACAATACCTCAATGCAAGAAGACTACGATAATCTCAAAAATAGGTTGAGTGAAACGGCTCAAAAGATCGTTCTTGATTGCGAACAGATCGCTCGAGCAATGGATACGGCTATCGACACCCAACATTTGTTGGTATCTTTGGCTTCCAACCATGGGACAATTTCATATGAAATTTTGCGCGAGCTGATGGTCACACCCCAGCGAATTGTCTATCTGCTTCAAAACCCCAATTTTAAAGTAAAGATCTCCGACATCATCTCAACCGATTTTAAACGAATTCTCAAAACCGCCACTCAGCGAGCTGTCGCTTATCAAACCCCAACCGTTGATTCCGAACATCTCCTGTTGGCAATCGCCACCAATAAAGAGACCAACGCCTACAAAATCCTCTCAGGCTTGGCGGTTGAACCAAATCTCCTTAAAGACCAACTGGAAAGTCACTTTAATCAGATTCGTGAAGCAATTGACAGTCGATCGGAGTCTCGCGACGAATTGGTTGATGAAGGCGATGAGCCGTTTTCGCAATTTACTCAAGCCCCATCAAGAGTCCAAAACCGCGCCAAATCGGCATTGGATTATTTCACTAACGACCTAACTAAAGAGGCCAGGATGGGTAAACTCGATCCGGTAATTGGACGGGAAAAAGAGATTCAGCGAATGAGCCAGATCCTAGTTAGAAGAATTAAAAATAACCCCGTTTTAACCGGCGAGCCTGGGGTTGGCAAAACAGCGATCGTTGAGGGATTGGCCACTCGAATTGCCAACGGTGACGCGCCCCACCAGCTGGCAGACAAAAGAGTTTTAAGCTTAGATTTAGCTTTATTAATATCAGGCACCACTTATCGAGGTCAGTTTGAGGAGCGAGCTAAAAAACTGATCGACGAAATTCTTAAGGCCGGTAACATTATTTTATTCATTGATGAGTTGCACACCATTGTCGGGGCTGGCGCGGCCGAGGGTTCGGTCGACTTGAGCCATATCATTAAACCAGTCCTTTCAAAAGGGCTACTGCGACTAGTTGGCGCTACCACCAACGATGAATACCGCAAGCATGTCGAGAAAGATCCGGCCTTGGAACGTCGGCTCCAAAGAGTCAATGTTGACGAACCCACCCCTGAACAAGCTATCGAAATTTTGTCCGGTCTGAAGAAAACCTATGAACAGCACCATAATGTCATTATCGACGACTCGGCCGTGGCCGCCGCCGTTGAACTCTCTAAACGCTATATTAGTGATCGATTTTTGCCCGATAAAGCGATCGACTTAATCGATGAAGCTGCGGCCGCGACCCAGCTGGAGGAGCAACAAATTAAGATTTCGACCAAGTTAACTGAACTAGAAAGAAAGCGCAAGGAAACCCATAAAGAACATACCAAAGCGGCTGACGACTACGATTATGAAAAAGCGGCCAGCTGGCGAATGCTGGAGCACCGCTACCTCGACGAAATAGAGAAGCTCAAACTAAAACTGCCGAAACGAACCGTTCATCGCGTCATTACTCGCGAAGACATCGCTAAAATTGTCTCCATGTGGACCGGTGTGCCAGTAACGACGCTAGCCAAGACCGAACAAGTTCGATTAGTCAATTTAGAGAAAGTTCTCAAACGTCATATTGTCGGCCAAAACGAAGCCGTCAGTCTGATTGCCGGAGCGATTCGTCGCTCAAGCGCTGGCGTCGCTGACCCTAATCGGCCACTCGGTTCATTTATCTTTCTTGGTCCGACCGGAGTCGGCAAGACCGAGTTAGCTCGGGTTTTGGCCCGAGAAGTTTTTGGCCGAGACGAAGCGCTGATTAAAGTTGATATGAGTGAATTTATGGAGCGCCATAATATTTCTCGACTGGTTGGGGCGCCACCGGGGTATGTCGGTTATGACGAGGCTGGTAAACTGACGGAAACAATTCGCCGCCAACCGTATTCGGTTGTTCTGCTTGATGAAATCGAGAAAGCTCATCCTGATGTCTTTAATCTGCTCTTGCAGATTATGGAGGACGGCCAGCTCACCGACGCCAAGGGGAGAGTCGTTAACTTCCGTAATACAATTCTGATTATGACTTCTAATATCGGTTTAAGTGAGATGAATCGTCAGCAAGCGATCGGTTTTAAGGTTAAGGACGCCACTTTGAGCGAGAATCGCTACGAGGAGATTAAAACCCAAGTTTTAGCCCAACTCAAAGAAAATTTCCAACCAGAGTTTATCAATCGGCTCGATAAAGCGATTGTCTTTAAACCTCTTGGCAAGGAGCAAGTTAAGGAAATCGTTAGTTTACAGATTGAGCGACTAATCAAACGGTTAGTGCCCGAAGGAATTGAGATCCAGATCGACCAATCTGCTCAAGACTTCTTGGCTGAAAAGGGCTTTGACCCGGAGTTTGGCGCTAGACCTGTTCGACGGGTAATTACCGAGTACGTTGAGGATCCGCTTTCCGAGCTACTTCTGACTGGGAACTTGAGCAAAAAAGCGCCGATTCGGGTCTTAAAAAAGGGCGACAAACTCGCCCTGACGAAATAAAACAGCCCACCTCGTTCGTCGAGGTGGGCCAAACAGGGCTGGCGAGAGATTTTACTCCCCCACGGACACGGCGTCGGACATTAAGGGAATCCTGGCGTATCGGCCGTCCTTCATCAGGACCAGCCGATCGCCCAACGCCAGTAGCGGACCCTTGCCAGGATCAAACGGCCCGCCGTCGAAGTCCTTGTCGGCTTCAAACGTCGTAATTCGATGGCGCTTGCCTTCCCGCCAGCCGATGACCGCCACTCGGCGACCGTCGGCTGGGTGAAGGTAGACCTCGATCACCGACACCGACTGTCCGATGTTGACCGTCGGTTGGAGTTCCTCGTGCTCGATCGCCTTACCGGCATAGTATGCCGAAATCACGACTAGCCAAACGACCAACAGCAACAAGGCTATTGCCGGTCGCTCCCTCGACTCATTGAGTCGGATGACATTAACCAGCATCATCACGGCTATCACCGCCAGGGCGGCAACGACTGACAAAACAAAAATCACCCTTTCTCCCTCCTTATTTTCTCGGCTGCAAACAGTCGTTAGCTTATCACATCAACCGGAAAAAGTCAAGCCCCCTGGCAGCAGTTTTCACTAATTAGCTCTTGACAAGTTCGGTATTTGTTCGGTAGGTTAGAGTTAATGATGGAGGGTAGGGGAGTAAGCAAAGTGGAGACCGGCGAGGCGATAAAGGTTCTGGCTAGTTTTGCCCCGAACAAAATCCGAATTCATTTCTTCGGCTGGCGGGGTCGTGTCTACCGAGTTGAATCGTTTAATCTCTTTCACATTAGCGCCGACGAAACGGAAAAACTTTACCATTTCGCTGTTTCCAGCACCGGCAATTCTTACCAACTGGCTTTTTCGCCCCGAACTCTCCACTGGCGACTAATTAGCGTCAACCAGGTTTGGTGATGTCACCCACTCCGTTTGTTCGTCAGACTCCAGTTGCTAGCGCAACTTCCGTCTGATGATCGTTCTTCATCTCGATGTCAATTCATATTTCGCGACGATGGAACAGCAGGCCAACCCTAATCTTCGCGGCCGACCGGTCGGGGTGGCCGGCAAGGGTAGGGGAGAGCGAACGGTGATCGCCGGCGCTTCAATCGAAGCGAAGAAGTTTGGTCTCTATTCCGGCATTTCTACCTGGGAAGCCAAGCGATTATGCCCGCGCCTAATAATCGTGCCAGCCAACTACGATCGTTATATCTTTACCTCTAAACGGATCTTCACCATCATGGAACGATTCAGTCCCACGATTGACATCTTCTCGATTGACGAGGCCTTTATGACTCTGCCGGAAGAGTTTGGTTACGCTGGGGCGGTCGAGATTGCTTTGCAGATCAAGGCCTTAATCTATCGTCAGATCGGTAGTTGGGTAACCTGCTCAATCGGCATTTCCTACGGTAGAACTTTGGCTAAACTGGCCTCCGAGCGACAGAAACCGAACGGGTTGACGGTTATTCGGCCGGAAGACTTTGCCAAAATTGCCCAAGAGACGCCGGTGGAGGAAATCTGTGGCATCGGTTATCGCTTGACCCCGCGCTTAAATCAACTAGGAATCCGAACTGTTGCCGAACTTGGCCGGGCTTCGCCAGTTCAATTGATAAGTGTTTTTGGCCAGTCCTGCGGCTCTTGGCTCCACCAAATCGGCAACGGCCAAGATACCGGTTCGATTCGTTCCTGGCGACAGCTCGCTCAAGAGAAGTCAATTGGCCATTCTTACACCGTCCCGCGAGATCTGAACACCGAGGAGGATGTTAGGAGGATTTTACTCTGGCTCTCGGAGCGAGTCGGGGCCCGGTTGCGCCGTCAGGGGTTGCTCGGTCGAACGATCAGTTTGTATCTGCGATGCGCCGATCGAGACAGTTGGGGTCAACGGCAGTCGGAAAAAATCTACTTTAGCGACGGACTGGTTATTTACCGCTTGGCGAGACAGTTGTTAGAACGCTTCCACTCGCCGTCACCGATTCGCTTGCTTGGAGTAACGGTTAGCGATCTAGTCAAGCAAACCGAAATAAGCCAGCCGCTTTTTGAGGATGACCGTCGTCGCTTGGCTCTTATCGAAGCGGTTGACCGAGTCAATCGTCGCTGGGGCAAGTTAGTCGTTTTTCGAGCGCCCTTGGCGGGTATCAAAAGCCGCATTTTCAGCTTGCCCGACGGCCGAACCGGCCGCCACTACGCTCCGACTCCCAGACAGATCTCTAAGTGATCGTTGGTTTAGTCGCTCGACGACCACTTGCCAACATAAGACCAAACGGCTAAAATTGCTAAGTTAGTTGATCATTGTTAAACCAGGAGCTATCAATGCCCGATGAATTTGAAGTTGTTGTTCGGGGGTTGGTAGTTCGAAACGACCCCAATACAGCCAACGGTAAAACGTTTCTGATTGGCCAGAGACGAGCTTCGTCAACCCATCCTCTGGCCGGTCAGTGGTGTATCCCCGAGGGTCAGCCAAGAGCCCTAGAAAATCCTTGTGACGACGTAGTCAGGCAGATCCGGGAAGAAACAGGTTTGATAACCGAGTTTCGAGAAGTTATCGGCACGTCGACCGAGAAACGGCTGCTGAACTCGAGATACTCCCGATACTACTGGCTGATCTGGGTTTGTTTAAATCCAACTAATGATCCAGACGCGATCAAGCAAGGAAGTGATTGGCGTAAATTCGTTTGGGTATCCGGAAGACAGGTCTTGGAGCTAACCACCCCAAGATATCAGGCGAGTTGGCCGCGACCAATCAAACAAATCGTAGAAACGTATTACGGTGAGAATCAGCTCTGATCGAGGCGCCTAATCGGCGCCTTTTATTTTTACAAAACAGCCATTGACCCTCCGGGCGCTGAAGCTACGGAAGGGTCTGCCAGCCACATTGTAAGCGCGGCTCTTGACAAGTTCGGTTTTTGTTCGCTACGATGAATACATCATGCTTACCCCAAAACAAAAACAAATATTAGAATTCATCGATAAGTATTTAGAGGTCAACGGCTATGCTCCAAGCTATCGAGAGATTGCCGATCATTTCGGGTTTTCGTCGGTGGCCACGGTCGCCGAACACGTCGACAACTTAAAACTCAAAGGCTACTTAGCGAGTGGCGAAACTGGCTCTCGCTCTCTTAAACCGATCGAAGTTGATGAGTCAAGTACCTTTATGGGCTTCAATATCCCGCTCTTTGGCGTCATTCAAGCCGGTCGGCCGATTGAAGCGGTTAAAACCAACGAATCCCTGGAAATTCCCCGCGACATGATGTCAAAAAATGTCTTTGCCCTAAAAGTGAAAGGGGATTCGATGATCGACGACGGCATTTTGGACGGCGATTTTGTTGTCATTGAGCCATGTAATTATCCGAAAAATGGCGATATCGTTGTCGCCCTAATCGACAAAGATAACGTTACCTTAAAACGCTTTTATCGTGAGAATGATCATATCCGCCTCCAACCAGCCAACAAAAAATATCAGCCGATTAGAGTGAAAAAGGTTACTATCCAGGGCAAAGTCCGAGGAGTGATTCGAAAGTTCAAGTAGGTAACTCGAAGCGGGTTAAGCAAGTTTTAGAATTGACAATCTTCCTACCAATTATTCTTCGCCGGAATACCACTTTGGTCATCAGTGGATGTCGCCGTCGGACCCGCTTCTTTGAAGTGAGAGCCCTCATCGTCATCATCGCGGCAGGCGAAAATGAAGCTCGATCCTAAATTTGCAGAATTGTCAAGACGGTTGTGGTATAAATTGGCTAAGATGATATCGCGCTCCCAAAAGTTGTTTTTGTTTGGCCGGTACTCGCTGGCTTTGCTTTTACCCAAAAAATGGCTAACCGAACTCGGCGCCAAAAGAGGGGAGTTGGTGACAATCAATTTTGACCGACGGAAAGGACGGATCATTTTACGTTTTAAGCAAAATCCTGACCAGAGCGTAGCGCCAGTTAAATTAAAGGCCGCTAAAACTAAAGCCCAAAAAACAACGACTGATCTCCAACCGATCCCAGAGTTGTAATCTACATTCTTGGATAATCCGGACAACTCTTCTCGAGCTCCAGTCAAGAGGACTGTAAGCGACATTTACTTCAACCCAATGGGAAATATTTTTGTTATGTTAAGATGCCATTATGGCACGAGACTTGGATTTTTCTCGCCGACGACAAGTAAGTAGGCCAGTCGTAACTGCCCCCAAAAAAGCAACTCCAAAACCAAAAGTAATTAATGAACTCGGCTCTAAATCAGTCTGGCTGTGGATAATTATTATTCTGCTCGTTGCCGTCGCGATTTGGGCAGTGTGGCAGTCGACGCGACCGATTTCGTCTACCGGGTCAACATCGACCAAGCCAGCGCCGACATCGTCTCAACCCCAACCAGACGCTAGTCTCAAGGGCGAGTCAGCCAATAACAGCAATCTCCTATCGCCTCAAACTTCTTCACCAACAGTTTTAGTCTACAATTCTGGCGCTGGGACGGCGGCCGTTAACAGTTTGGTCGACAAGCTTAGGTTACTAGGTTACAAAGTTAATAATTTAGATAAATCACAGTTCAATTACGACCGGATTTATATTCGGTATCGTCAAGGGATGCGGGTGGAAGCGGAGAAAATCCAAGCGACCCTGCCGGAGCACCTAGTTAGCTTGAAGGAAGTCAAATCGGCCGGTTTGTTTGATATTCTAATCCTTTACGGCAGTAAGTAACCTTGATTCGACTCTTCCGGGGTCAGAATCGCCAGCGAGCCAAAAGCTGTTATGCTGGCATTATAGAAAGGACTTTAATTAATATGATTAATTATGATAACCAACGGGTGGGGGTTTTTATTGACGTCCAGAATTTATATTACTCGGCTCGGGCCATGTACGAAAGTTACGTTAATTTCGGCAAGATCGTCGAGAAAGCGATCGACAAACGCCAGCCAATCCGGATTATGGCCTATGTCATTCGTTCTGATGCTCCCAAAGAACAGGGGTTTTTTGATGCTTTAGCTAACTTTGGCATTGAACTTAACTCTAAAGATATTCAGGTTTTTGCCGGCGGAGCTAAAAAGGGCGACTGGGATGTTGGCATCGCCGTTGACGCCATCAAAATCGCCGATCGGCTCGATGTGATCGTGCTTGTCACTGGTGACGGCGACTTTACGCCGCTCGTTACTTACCTCAAAGAAAACAAAGGTTGTCGGGTTGAAGGAATGTCGTTTGGTCGCAGTACCTCGGCTAAATTAATTGAATGTCTCGATAAATTTACCGATTTAGACAGCGACCCGAAGCAATACCTAATTAAATGAATGTTGAAAGTTCAAGATTTGGTCGCCAATTCCGCTCTCGAACGTCTCAATGGGCTTAGCTTCTTTGTTGAAAATGGCCAGATCTTAGCCGTCATCGGCCGGAGCGATTCTGGTCTTCATCTCCTCGGGACAGTTTTGGCTGGAAAATGCCCAATCGTCTCTGGTGAAATCGAAGTTAATACTTACCACCAACGCTATCAAAGCCAGAAAGTTAGAGCTCAAAGTGGTTATTTGGCTAATCCCGTTGAACTGGAGGAATTTTTAACCGGTTTTGAGCTATTGGATTTAATTGGCTCGCTCTATCACTTATCGCCCGACGCTCGAACCAAGCGGATTAGCAGTCTAGCCGAAGAGCTAGATATCGGTCAATCACTCTATTCAATGATTGAAATGACCGCTCCGGCTAACAAGCAGAAAATTGCCCTAGCCGCGGCCGTTATCCATCAGCCAAAAATGTTGGTTCTCGACGAGCCGACTCAATTTTTGGATTTTTCTGGCCAACAACGGGTCAAAGAGTTGATAATCGACCAAGCTAAGGTTGGGTCAATGGTTATTTTAATCACCAACGATCTTCGGTTGGCTGAAGATTTGGCCGATCAAATATTGATTATCGATGAGGGAAAGAAACTGATGGAGGGAACTCTTCAACAGTTAATCAACCAGACTAAATGCCGGTCGCGGACTTTAACGGGCGTCATGACAACACTTTTTGGCGATGATTAAAACTTTGGGCCGATATCAACAAATTCGTTTCACTCGAGCCGTTAGTCGACTGACTAGAACTGACTACCTGATGATCGTTTTGCTTATCTTGGCTCTTTATCTGATCGGACAGTTAACGGCCGCTGTGGTTGGTGTTAACAGCCGGTGGTCCAGCCTGATTGGATTGGAGTCGCTCGAATCAGTGATAACGATTGTTAATATCGCCTTATTAATCGGCAGTTCATTGATGTTCGGCTATCTAATTTGGCGTCGATTGCCGTATTTATTGGCAATTGGAGTATTTGGCGGGCTGATTTTGTACCTGATATCAGTACCGACGTTCGTCGTAGTCATCGGCCGAACCATTGTCGAACCACAACTGTTGCCGCGACTACTGGCATTGACGCTCGGCTTGGGTCTGCTTGGGACAATGAGCGCGCTCGTTGAGCTAACAAAAAGATCTAGCGACGATCGGTCTCAAGGTCGATTTTGGTTGAATTTTTCCCGTCGGCAGAGCTTTCCCAGCTTTACTGGCATGGGTAGTTTATTTATCACTGGCGTCAATCGAATCTTCCGCGATCGATCGTTTGTCGCTGTATTAAGTTTGTATTTAGTGGTATTGTTGGCTACTTCTGTTGGTTGGTCTTCGTCAACTGGCACCTTTGGCGACATCGGCGGCCCCTATTTGATTGGAATGTTAATATTAGTCTTGGTCGAGGCCAATTCGCTCGCTGATTTCTCGGTTAGTTTGCTCAAGAAATTTCCTGGTCTGCCGGTCAGTGGCGGGGCGATTGATTTAGCTGTTTCTGCTTCTGGGTTGGCAGCACTGGCGGTTATTAACTGGGTGATTCTTTTTGGTTTAAGGCGGTTGAATTTTGAGGAAGTAGTCGGGTTGACTGGCGTTGTATCGGTTGGATTTGTTCTAGCCTTTCTGCTTTCTCGGTCTTGGCGTCCAGCCAAATTGTCCGCCGGACTCGGACGATGGTGGCTGATTATCAGCCAAATCATCGCTCTAGGCGGCACTTATCAGATTCTAGCTCAACTGACTGTCTTTGGCATCATGATGACGTTACTGATTTGCTTAGCCATCCTGGTGCTCTTGACTAGCTACCAGGAGACTAGCCGTTAGGCTACAATGAAAACGACTACATTTTCGATTTACTCACAGGGGGGGGGCAGTAAAACAAGAAGATTATGAACAAAGTGGCTGATTTGGAACTCTTAAAGGATAAATATGATTAAAGTGATTATTTGGTTGGTGATCGTCCTCTTGGTGATCGGTTCGGTCGTTTTTGGTATCGGGCTAAATCGACCTTGACGATTATGTTTTTAACCGTTCCGACTTGGTTAGAATCACTAACCAAAGTCTTTTTAGAATCTGGACATCAGCTCTATTTGGTCGGCGGCGCCGTTCGAGATGAACTACTTGAGCGACGATTCGACGAGTGGGATTTAGCGACCGATGCTAAACCGTCAGAAGTCGAACAGATTCTCGGTGGAATTACTAAAAACATCGGCTTAATTGGCAAGCGCTTTGGCACCGTCACCGCCGATATTAATGGCCATAATGTTGAAATTACGACATTTAGAGGCGAGAGCTACGACGAAAATAGTCGCCAGCCGACAGTGGAGTTTGGCCGATCGATCGAAGAAGATTTGTCAAGAAGAGATTTTACCGTCAATGCTATCGCATATGACCTAATTCGGCCTCGACTGCTTGACCCTCATCACGGCCAAGCCGATTTAGAAGGGCGGATTATCCGAGCCGTTGGCGATCCGAAAAACCGCTTCAACGAGGATCCGCTCCGTTTGCTTCGAGCAATTCGCTTGGCCGTAACGCTCGATTTTACGATCGAGCCGGCCACATTTGCGGCCATCAAGCTCGTCCCAGAGCGCTTGGCTATTCTCTCGGCCGAACGAATTGCCCAGGAGTTGGATAAAATATTACTTGCCCCAAAGCCAAGCCGGGGCATCGACCTCTTGGTTGAAAGTAGGCTGATTAACTATATTTTGCCGGAGCTGATTCCTTGTATCGACTTAGAGTTTGACCCAACCGAGCACAAAGATATTTACGGTCATATCTTGCAAGTGTTAGATCAAACGCCGGCCAAATTGGCGTTGCGTTGGTGCGCCCTACTCCACGACATCGCCAAACCGCTAACTCGTCAAAAAATCGGCGGAGAGTATCATTTTTTGGGCCATGAAGTCGTCGGGGCGAAAATCGCTAAAATTATCCTCCAACGCCTCAAGTACGCCAACAAATTCATTGATTATTTATTCCAGCTTGTCTATCTCCATCAACGGATACCTAATAACGACGGGGCTTGGACCGATGGGGCGGTTCGACGTTTTGTCCGCGACGCTGACGAAACGCTTGATGACTTATTTATCTTTGCCGAGGCCGACTCGACTGGCGCTAACAAGCAGAAACTTGAGCAGTATAAAAAGATGCGGGCTAAATTAGAGGAGCGGATTGTTGAGCTAGAAAAACAAGCCGAAATCGCCAAAATTCGCAGTCCACTTGACGGCGAGGAGCTGATGGCTATTTTTCACCGTCCGGCCGGCCCGTGGATCAAACCGATCAAAGAGCATCTTCTCCAACTGGTCTTAGACGGTCAACTCGATCAAGAGGATAAAAAAACTGCCGAGCGGGTTGCTCGAAGTTTGGCACGAAGCTAATTTTTGACTAGTCTAATATTTATAAAAGGAGGGAATTTGAATAAATTAAGCTATGTCCTGTCTAGTCACCGAAAAATCTTGCTGATTTTGGGGCCGATTATTTTGGTCGTAATTATCGCCGGATTCTTCTGGTTTATTACTAAGCCCGAGACAACCTCCGATCCGACAGAGGTTGTCGAAGAGAAAAAAACTAGTCCGACCGAATTAGTGCCAAGCTTAATTAACGGGGTAATGGTCTTGTCGGAAATTGCTAATCGCCATCCAGTTGCCGTGATGATTGAAAACTCGCCTGATGCTCGTCCGCAAGTTGCCCTTACTTCGGCCGACATCGTTTTCGAAGCCGTCACCGAAGGCGGAATCACCCGATTTATGGCCATCTACTCCCAAAAGTACCCAACCAAGGCCGGTCCGGTTCGATCGGCTCGGTCGTACTTTATTGATTGGCTAAGTGAGTACGACGCTTTTTATGTTCACGCGGGCGGATCACCGAAGGCCCTGTCGAGGATTATTCAGTACGATATTAAGGATAGCGCTAATGATAATACCGCCTACCACCGAGAACCGCGGTCTGGTGTGGCCAGCGAACATACATTATTTGTCGACGTTTCTAAAATCTTTACTTTAGGCACTTCAACTCATAAGTGGCCATCAACTTACGCCACCCCAAGCTGGAAGTTTAAGGATGCGATGACGACCTCTGGCACTCTAGCCAAAATCACAATTAATTTCTCCAGTCCTCAATTTCAAGTTGAATGGAACCATAATCGATCTACTAATACCTATAGCCGAGAGTTAAACGGCACGGCTCATAAAGATCGAGTTTCCGGGGAGCAGATTACCGCCAAGATTGTCGTGGTGATGACCGTCGCTCACTCGGCTAACGCGCCATATGCTGGTACGGGCAAAGAATCGGAGTGGAAGATGACGACCATCGGTAGCGGAGAATTGAGTATCTTCCAAGATGGAAGCCGCACCGATGGGACTTGGAAAAAATCCTCCCGACTAGAACGAACTCGTTTTTACGACAGTCAAGGAGCGGAGATTCCCCTCAACCGCGGTCAGATCTGGGTCGAAATTTTACCTCAAGACGGGACGATTACCCTCGGTTAAAGCCGACGAATTTTACAACCCTCTACCATATCGCACCCCAGGGGTGCGATATGGTCTTGAAACAAAAAGCCCCCACATTTCTGCGGGGACTTTTTGTTGACTTCGAGTCAAGTCGTCAATACATTTTCGCCCGAGTTAGTCGCCAATAGCGGCGGCAATTTGTTTAACCAGTGACACGTAGCTTCGGGAGTGATTGTAGCGGAGCAAAGCTCCGTCTACATTACCCGAACTGGCACCGTTAGCCGCTAACAATTTAGCGGCGGCAAACAAGCTATCCCGAGCGTCAAAGACATTCTTGACGCCATCGCCGTTTCCGTCCTCGGCGTAACTGCGCCACGTCCCAGGCATAAACTGCAACGGCCCCTGGGCGCCAGCGTACGAGCGGACGGCCGTGCTCATCTGTTTACCCGATTCGACTTGCCAAACGGCTTCGAGGATTTTCCAGTCGATGCCCCATTGATTGGCGGCTTTGGCAACCCAGTTGCGTTTTTCTTCGTTAGTCACGCTAAATGGCGCAACCTTAACTACTGCTAACTGGGCTTGAACTTGCTTTTTAGCCAGAGTTGCCGGTGAGGTGCGGACTTCGACGGAAAATGTTATCGGCTCAATCTGGAGGGTCTGACTAATTGTCACGTTGCTGACTCTAAACTCATCCGAGCCAACAGCGTTGTCGGCGGCATTGACTGACATTGCCGGAATGACTGTCCAGACGGTGATCATCGTTAGAAGGAAACGTCGGCTGTCTCGCGATTTTTTCAGGTACTTCTGAATCCTCCCTTGAAGTCGAACCAAACGGCTCGACAAGGTAGTAATCATTTTTTACTCAATTCATCCTCTGGTTATACTTCCAGCGCTGGTTGCCCAGCGACTAACGGAAAAGCTTCCCAGCGGAAGTTCGGATATCTTAGCAGAAGTCAAGGCATATGTCAATCAGATTGGGCTAAATTTTGATAAAATTGAGTAATCATGGAAAACTGTCTTTTTTGCAAGATCATCAGCGGGGAATTACCCTGCGAAAAAGTGATTGAAACCAGCCATTACATCGCTTTCAAGGATATTCAGCCCAAAGCGCCGGTTCACGTCTTAATCGTGCCGAAGCGTCATGTGACACGGCCAGAGGAGTTAAGAGAGGGAGAAATCCACGATATTCTACTCGGAAGCGAAGAGATCGGCCAAATCTTGGGTGTCAAAGAAACCGGCTATCGCTTAGTCTTTAACGTCGGCCTCAACGCCGGTCAGGCAGTTGACCACGTCCATCTCCATCTATTAGGCGGCGCCCCGGCTAAGGGAATGTACTAAGAGTAGAGTCTGATCTTGGTTTTGTGGCCAAGATTCACGGTTTCAATTTCATCAATTTGTTTGTGACTGGGGCAGGAAAAGGCGAGTGAGACGACCTTGGTATGAGGAGCGATACTGTCAAACAGCCATGGTTCAATTTCTGCCAGAGTTTCGTTCTGTAAATAAAGGTAGACCGCATCGGCTTTAGCCAACTCTTGTTCTAATGACTGAAAATCGCCCCAAACGATTTTGATATTTTGCGACTGACCACTAAATAATAGATTCATTTTTGACCGAAAGTAGCAGTAAAGAGATCGGTCGACACCGATACCTTTGGCCCCAAATTCGGCCACTGCGATTATTAGCGCTCGAGCGTTGCCACAACCCAAATCCACAACCGTTTGACCAGAAGATAAACCGGCCAATTTCCAGCAATCTCTAATGGCACTTCTGTCGGCGTAAACTATCGGCGAGCCCTTAATGGTCGCCACCAGCAACGACCCTTGCCAAAAAAGTAGAGATAGGGCAATAACAAACAAAACTAACAAGAAAAATAACATAACTCAACCTTACTAAATTAGCGGCTTAACGATCAAAATCGACCATCCGCATCCGTAGCGATTTATTCTTTATAAGAATATGAGCGCAGTGATTACCTCTACAACAGTCTCGGCCCCGCACCATGTCTCGAATATTCCACACAAAAATATTATTTTACATACACCAACCATATCGCACCCCTGGGGTGCGATATGGTTGGTGCCTCCGTCTGTCGCCTATAGTCGGCGGGATACGCCTCGTAAAGCTCGCGGTTTCACCGCTCGCTATAGT
>CAYIGA010000016.1:0-4413 GCA_964362925.1 uncultured Candidatus Saccharibacteria bacterium
GCGACTATAGCGAGCCGTTTGTCGGCGAGCTTCACGAGCGTACTCGCGACTATAGACAGATTATGGGTTCTAACCCATAATCGTAGTAATGGGCAGAAGAAAGTTGGTTGTGGTCAAGCCGGGAGATGAGGAGTTCGTTACTATCACAACCGGTGGGCCGAAGAAGGTTTATCGACACCGGAAAGTCCGACGGCTCTTTGTTAATCAAGCCATCTACGATTACCCGCCGGTCGAGTCTGAATTACTGAAGCAAATTGCGACCGAGGTAAAATTGGCTCGATACCGTCATCACCTCTCGCAAGCGAATCTAGCCAAGCTGGCCAAAACTAGCCAATCCGAGATATCTTTACTAGAAAGGGGCAAGGGCAACCCCACTGTGGAATTTCTAGAGCGAGTTGCTGGTGCGCTCGGCCTCAAAGTCACCGCTGATATCAGCTGGTAATTTATTCTTCGCCGGAATACCACTTTGGTCGTCCGTGGATGTCGCCAATGAACTCGCTTTTTCGAAGTCGGAGCCCTCGCCGAAGGCGGGTGCGGCGCTCGTAGAAGAGGTCACGACGGTCCAATGTCCGTGGAGCTTCATTGTAAAAAACTGCCAGGGGATGATTATGGGTTAGAACCCATAATCATCCCTTCAGCAAACCTGGCTCGGATTTTGCGGCCCATCCCATTACTAGCTACTACTCTCCGCCCCTACTTTTGCTAAACTGGAGTCTGGGAGGGAGAAAGACTGGAAGTTAAAGTACCCCAAAATACAGTCGCCGTTGTCGGCTCGTATCTCTACGAGACAGTCGCCGCAAGAGCTCGTATTTCTCGCCGTGCAGTTGCTCGTCTTGAAATAGACATTCAAATTTTGGGAAATCATGGAGGTTAAGGTTCCTCAAAATATTGACATGCAAGACAAGGTCATCGGGCCGTTGACTTTGGTCCAGTTTTTTTATCTGCTTTTTGGCGGCCTGTTTATCTATTTACTTAACAACTGGACCGCTGGAACATTTTTGCGACCGCTATTTTGGTTTATCGCCATTCCGGTTGGCTTACTTTCGTTTGCCTTGGCTTTTATCAAGGTTCAGGATCGGCCGTTTATTTATTTCATCGGTTCATTGGTCCGTTACCTCCAACGACCCCGAACGCGGGTTTGGCAGAAAGGTCAGTACCAGCGCTCCACCCACATCGTCGTTAAAGAAGAGGTCAAAACCGAAGCCCCTCATAAGGAATTTGATAAGGCTCGGGTTCGAGACATTGTTGGCGTCCTCGACACGCCGTACGGCGAGAATAAAGAATAAAGAATTATGAATAAAGAAAAGATCCAGTCGTTCACAGATCTAGTGGTTTGGCGGGAGGCGCATAAATTGGCGGTGGACATTTATCAGACGACAAAGAAATTTCCGAAAGAGGAGCTCTACGGACTAGCGAGCCAGATGCGACGGGCGGTTGTTTCGATTTCTTCAAATATCGCCGAGGGCTTCGGAAGAATTGGCTATAAGGAAAAGCTACAGTTTTACTACCTCGCTCACGGCTCATTGACAGAGCTCAAGAATCAACCCCTGATCTCTCTCGATATTGGCTATCTAGCCGAAAGTGAGTTCGACATTCTGGATGCTCGACTCATTCAAACCCATCGACTGCTAAGGGGACTGTTGAAAAAGACTCGGGATATTCTTAATTCTAAATTCTTAATTCCTAATTCCATTTCCAATGCCAAGTAAATCACCATCAAAGAAAGCCAACCCTTCCGCCACCCAGAAGTATGTCGCCATCTCCGAAATTCGCGATAACGTCGTCGTTTTGAACGATGGCTCAATTCGCCAAGTTGTTAAGGTCAAACCAGTTTCAATTGAGCTCCGAAGCCAAAAGGAGCAAGACACTGTCATCTATCAATTCCGCAGCTTCTTGAATGCTTTAAAATTCCCGATTCAAATCACTATTCAGAGTCGGCGGGTCGATTTGAGCCGCTATATCGCCAAACTCCAAGCTATCGGCGCCGATGAACAAAACGAGCTAATCAAAGTCCAAATCACTGATTACATCGACTTTATCGAACGCCTCTCTAGCGAGGTCAATATTATGGATCGGTCGTATTATGTCATCGTCCCCCACAACAAAAACCTCGGCGTTTCGACGACTAAACGGACCTGGATGGACAAAATTCTCGGCGGTAAGAAAAGCAAGGAGACAGTCTATAGCGTCGAGGAATTTGAGGAGCTGAAAGTCCAGTTGGAAGAAAAAACCCAGATTGTCACCGGTCGTCTAGAAACGCTCGGCATTCAAGCTCGGCCGCTGGAATCGGCCGAGCTCGTTGAGCTCTACTACAACGTTTATAATCCCGAGGAATCAACCACCCAACACATCGAGGATGTCGCCGAGCTAACCCACTCGGTCATCAAAAAGGGTCAAGACCCGAACGCTAACCAAATGACCGACGACGTCACTGACGTCATTAAAGCCGCCCAAGCCGGCGAACTGGCGCCAACCAAAGAAGTCCCGTCGGTTCTGCCGCCAGCCAAAGATACCCCATCACCTACCACACCGTTATCTACCGACGCCGAGCCGATTATTTCCAAGAAAAAATCCTTGAGTGAAATTATGGCTTCAATCAACCCCAAAGAAGCCCGCAACGCGGCCGACACCGAGATGGATATTTTCAAGAAGGGCTTGGCCGATGTGATCGACATTATCTCCCCAGCCGGGATGTCAATCTCGCCGAGTTACCTCCAAATCGGCTCGTTTTACGCCCGAACAATGTTTGTTTTTACCTATCCGCGCTATTTGTACTCCAGCTGGTTATCGCCAATCTATAACTTCGACGCCACCATCGACGTCTCGATGTTTATCTACCCGCTCGAGTCGGCGCTGGTGATGAACCAATTACGTCGTAAAACCACCCAACTTCAGTCGAGTTTGCAGATCGAGCAGGAAAAGGGCTTGGTTCGTAATCCCGAATTGGAGACGGCTATCGGCGACGTTGAAGAACTCCGGGACACTTTACAAAAAGGCGAGACCCGCCTCTTCCAATACTCGCTTTATTTCACTATTTACGCCAAGACGCCCGAGGACTTGCAGAAATTAACCAAACAGATCGAGACGACGCTCGGCGGCATGCTCGTTTACTCCAAACCGGCCTTGTTGCAGATGGAGGATGGCTTTAATACCACTCTGCCGCTCGCTTACGACGAACTGCAAATAGTCCGCAATTTAGACACCGATTCGCTCTCGACCACCTTTCCCTTCTCTAGCCAGGATATGTCGCACCACGACGGCGTCCTCTATGGTATTAATCTCCATAACAGCTCGCTGGTGCTCTTTGATCGCTTCCAAATGGAGAACGCTAATCAAGTCGTTTTTGCCAAGTCTGGCGCCGGTAAATCCTACTCGATAAAGCTTGAGGCTCTGCGAACGCTGATGCTCGGCGCCGAGGTGATTGTTGTCGACCCAGAACGGGAATACCAATCGTTATCGCAAACAATCGGTGGTACCTACATCGATATCTCTCTAAACTCGGCTCAGAAGATTAACCCCTTCGATCTGCCCAAATTCGTCTCGGCTGACTCGGCCGAAGCGGGCGAGGATGTTTTACGGACGACCATCGCTGGCCTGCACGGGCTGATCAGTTTGATGGCCGGTGGCTTAAACGCCGAAGAAGACGCCTTGCTCGATAAAGCCCTTTATGAGACTTACGCTCTCAAAGATATCTCGATCGATCCGGCGACCCAAAACAATCCGCCGCCGCTGCTGATCGATTTAGTCGGGGTGCTGTCGAACATGACCGGGGCGGAGCAGTTGGTTAACCGACTAGTCAAGTTTTCCGAAGGATCGTTTTCTAATTTGTTTAACTCGCCAACTAACATCGATCTGACCAACAAATTCACCGTTTTCTCGATCCGCAATATGGAGGATGAACTCCGGCCGTTGGCGATGTATTTGGTTTTAAACTACATCTGGGCGCGGGTCAAGGGCCAACTAAAAAAACGTCTCCTGATTATCGATGAGGCCTGGTGGATGATGCGCTTTGAGGATACCGCCAAATTCTTGAACGCGATGACGAAACGCGCCCGCAAATATTTCCTCGGCGTCACCGTCATCAGTCAAGATGTTGAGGACTTTATCGACAACGCTTACGGCAAAGCGATTGTTTCCAACTCCGCCACCCAGTTATTGCTCGGCCAGTCGCCGACCGCCGTCGACAAGCTCGCTTCTGTCTTTAAGCTAACTGACGGCGAGAAGCAATTTTTGCAAACAGCCGATGTCGGCCAAGGACTGTTGGTGGCTGGGGTCGATCGGGCGGCGATTCAAATTATCGCCTCCTACACCGAAGATCAGTTCATTACCACCAACCCAGAACAGATTTTAAGTATGTTTGGACAAGAAGCGTAGTGGGAAAGAATTAAGAATATGGAATATAGAATCAAGAAT
>CAYIGA010000016.1:4513-16004 GCA_964362925.1 uncultured Candidatus Saccharibacteria bacterium
ATAAAAATTCACGGGAAGCAGCTTGGAACTTCTTTATTCATAATTCTAGATTCTTTATTCTAAGAAATTCCGGAGGAATTTTTTGATGGCGAAAGAATTACCAGAAGATTTAGAACAGCCAGTACCACCAGAAGAGCCTATTGAACAGCAAGAGCCAGTTTCACCTGGCTTGTCTGATCGAATTCAAGACGCCCAAGATCAGTACGATCGGGGCAAGGAGCTCTATCAAAAAGGCAAAGAGAAACTGGCCGCTCGGGCCGAAAAGAAGGCTGGAAAGGAAGGGGCAAAGGAGGGCCTGAAAGGCGTCGAGAAAAAAGGCGCCGAAGCGGCCAAGCGCAAAGTCGCCACCCGAGCTAGTCAAGAAGCGGGCAAAGAGGCCGTCAAAGCGGCAGCGGGTAAAACCGCGGCTAAAGTCGGGGCGAGCGCCGTGGCCAAGATCGCCGCCGGCTCGGTTATCCCGGTCATCGGCAATATTACCATGGCCGTTCTAGCCGGATTACAACTTCTCTGGCCGGCGGTCAAAAAATACGGCAAGTACGCCATCTACGCCGTCGCCGTATTGCTGTTGCTCTTAGCCATCCCCTTCGGCCTGCTCGGTATCAAGAGCGCTCCGCAGTATCCCGCTACCGCCGCGGAAAAAAATCAAGCGACCATCGTTGCCGCTTTGGCGGGGAATCTAGTCGCCGGCAAGCAAGTGACCCAAAAGAATGTCGACGACATCAAGGCTCGTTATAGGCAATTAGTTAATCTGGCGAAGTCCGATAAAAAGGCGGAAGTAGAAAAACTAACCAATGAGATTGTGGCCTTATTAGATCAACTAGTAGGTTTAAACGGCGAGCCGCAAAAAACCTTGCTGGCGAAAATCAAAGAAAAGGAAAAGTCTCTCATCGATAAGTACAGCGAGCTGTTTGCCGAAACCGGCACCTGTGCCGACTTAGCGCCATTTTTGGCTAGTGGCAAATTTAAAGTCAGATCCGGCCCCAACGGAAAAAATATTCTTAAAGGCATAATGACGAATGCCTCTAATCAAGACCAGCCAGCCAGCCCAGATCTATGCAAAGCGTTGCTGGTGGGCCTGAAGGCGGGTTACACAATTTCGACAGACACATTTTCTTATGGACACGCTCTCAAAACAACAAGCGGTAACAGATCGTTACACTGGTGTGGAGCCGCAATTGATATTAATTATATCAACGGCAAGCACGTCGACAATCGAAATGAAGATGTGGGGAAAATTAGCCGCCTTTGGTACGAAGCAAGTCAAAATGGCTCGCTCTTTGTCCGGGAGCTGATCGTTCCATCCGACTTCCGCCAATATGGACTCAAAGAAAATAGGCCCAAACAGTACTCGGCTAAAATACAGGGCGAGCACGATGACCATATCCACCTCGGCGGCCGAATTGCGGCGGGAGCCTGCCAGTGAAATGAGAAGAAGCTTAAATGTAGTTTTTTGGATATTGTTTACAACCCTCCTGATCGCCTTTCAGCCGTTGATAGCGGCCTCCTTACAGATTGGTGGCTCAACAATACCGACTGCCCGTGCCCAAATCGACAAACCAGAGGAGATCGACTCCTTAAGTGAAGATGTTCCGGCAGACGAACAAGAGTTACTGGGAGACCAGGACACAATAATCACCGGGGAGCTTAATTTTGACAGTACCGATGGGCTAGAGACACTTCACAGCATCACCAATAATTTAGCGGTTGCGCCGGAAGATCAAAACTCGTTATTAGACGGTAAAGTTGACGTCCGCGTCACCGACTACCTTCTCCGGTTAGTCTTGCCGGTTGAGTCTGGCGGGTACGGTTTTAACCACATTAAAGTCAACCGAATTTTTAAAAACTATACTTCCGAGGGCGCCGGTAAGTACGACCGTGAGGGAGTTAATGCCACTGTCGATGAAGATATTGTTTCCGGCCATAACCGCGGCCAAGCGGTTGACATCTCGGAGGTTGGCTCGGTCACCTGCAAACTTGTCTATAAACGGCATTTGGGCGGCTCGACGACTAAGTGGCAAAAGCCCCGGCCGATTAAAGTCGCTTGGCAGAGCGTCGAAGGAGTAAAAAACAATCCGACCCCAACCGCCCAGAGTATTTTAGGCGCCTCGGGTGAGATGAGCGCCCAAAGTATCTTGGCCTACCTCAACGAATCAGGCGAGATGGATTACTATATTGAGTACGTCAAAGGGATGGATCTGAAAACCATCGTCGGCTTTGTCGGCGCTAATATTTATCTAAAAACCTTTGGTGTCAACCAGGTTCTGTCCGACCCGTTTGCCGACGGTTTACTCCACGCTCTCGGCGGGGTGGTCTTAGAAAAAGTTTTGCCCGGCTTGCCGAGCGGTTTAAGTACTGGGGATAACGACGAGGATGCTCGAGTCGCTTTTGCCAAGTCCCGGATTGAGCAGGGGCTGAATTTGCCATCTGGCAGTCTCAAGGGCTACGGCTGGGACAATATTTTGGAGGCGACTGGCAAACGCCATCTCGAAACTTCACTAGGAATACCCAACGGCTACTTTAATAAACATACTCTCGGCGAGGCGATGAATAGCCAGACGATTAAGACCGTTCTCGATCATTTCGGCCGATCGGACGACGGTTTGAACTTGATGGTCGGCACTGTCGACACCTTGAAGAAAAAAGACGACAAGGGCTTTAGAATGGCCGGCGTCAATATCTTAGTCGACGCCCTCAAACTACCGAGCGATCAAAGAGCCGTACTGGAGCGAGCGGTCGTCGATAAAAAAACGGCCAACGTCAAGCTCGACGGCGTCCCGGCTGGTAACGCTATCGGTAATGAAGATTTGAAAAAAATGTTCTCGACCGATCCGGCCCGTCAAAAAGAGCTTCAAAATTCCCTAAAAACAATCGGTCTGGCGATGGTTCGCGAGGCCGCCAAAAAATCCGTTAAGAACAAACATTCCGGCTTAACTAAGGCTATTTTGGAAGATCTGCTCAATCCTCAAAAAACGGTCAGGCTCGGCGACCTGACCAATACCGTCGGCGCCTCGACGATGGGCGTTCAAATCGGTCTAAATGACGCCGGTTTGAGTAAGGGTAAAGTCGACCTTAAAACCTTTGTTAGTCGCCACGGCGCCGCGATCGCCACTTTTATCAATAATGAGTACAGTATTAAGGACGTCGCTTCGCAAATTGTCGCCGCCGATTTAACTGGTCTATTTGACGGAAAAAACTTAACTCTGGCGGAAAAATTGGGTAGCGTCCAAGTCGACAAGGCCTTTGGCTGGAACGCCGGTTCAACCTTTGCGGTAGTCAACGGTAAGAAAAAATTGGCCGAGGCGATGCCGGAGATATTTTCCAACTACGTCGGCAAAGTTCTCGGACTGCAAAACCAGGGCATCTCGCTCAAAGGCAATATCCAGGAAAACTACGGCTACGCCCTTCTCTCGGAGCGGTTGGGTCTTGATAAGAGGCTTCTCCAGTCAGCCGACAATTTTCAGGCCTTGGCCAGT
The DNA here is from genome assembly GCA_964362925.1 of uncultured Candidatus Saccharibacteria bacterium. GTDB lineage: Bacteria > Patescibacteriota > UBA1384 > 2-12-FULL-50-11 > 2-12-FULL-50-11 > JANLIQ01. The sequence goes on from CAYIGA010000016.1 coordinate 7,987, forward strand.
AGTAATATTGATGCCAATATCCTTAGGCGCGTTTTTAAGATAAACAGCCAGGCATCGTTAGTCGAACTTGGCGGAGTCTGGTCTGGTTTTTGGGATGACGAAGATAACACCATCGGTTGGCGGTCAGTCGATATCGCTCTTGGAACGCCGATCGGAACGACGCGATCGTACTTGCGAGGGGAGATTACGACCAAGCAATTTGCCCAAAAGGCAACCCAGGGTTCATTGGCCAACTTCACCGCCGAGGCGATCTACGACTTTTTTGGCATCAGCGACCAATTCAAATTAAGTCTTACCGAAATAAATGCCATCATTAACGTCTTTAAGGGTGGTAGCGATCAGCCGCTGGAGAATCTCGATTTAATGTCGAAAGCGATTCTCCGCTTAACCGGTCGCTCGGTTGACGAAAAAGCCAACTTCAGCAAAGACGCCTTTTTAGTTTACGTCACTTCTCCTAGCTCGGAGGCTGGTACCAAGTTACTCCTTGACCAGGGTCTGCGCCTGATCACCCAGTCGCTCGGTATTAATTTAGACGGCTATAAGTTTGAGGATTTTCAATTAATCGCCGACCAAATCATATCAGTCTTCGGCGGCAACGGGATGGCGGAAAACTTCCAACGGCAGTGGGGGATCAGCCTAGCTGAAGCCGAGCAATTGCGCCAAGAGTACGTTACTCTTAAACAAATCAATCCCGATAAACTAACGCCCGAGCAAAGAGCTCGGCTGACCGTTCTTGAACGTCACGGCGCCCTTCAAAGCTATCAGCGCGTCACTAACGGTGTCGGTGACTTCTTCTTGAGAGCGACCGGTATTCCACTGGAGTTTCGCTCTGACGCCGAGGCCTTTATTAGCGGCGACTGGCGCTTGGCAATTGCCACCGCCTCCTTTGCCGCCCTTTTGCCCCAAATCAACAAATTCATGCCCGCCGATAACCAGTTTAGTTACGCCGAGATGCGCCTGGCGGTAATTCTCGATGACCCAATCTTTATTGAAGCTCGGGTCAGTCAGATCCAAGCCGAGAACGGCGTCACTAGTCAAACCGAGGAGGAGCATCAACTCACCTACGACGAAGCTCGGCGACAGCTGATGGATGAGGCCCAAAAAAATATCGAATACCGAATGTCTGACGCGGTTTTACGGAAAATTGACCCGGCTATACCGGTTGGTTTTTCGCGGATCATGTGGTCGGGCACGACCGCCGAGCGCGGAGCGCTGTTGCAGAATTTTACTTTCGGCAAGCTTGATATCGAGCTCTCTCGGCTATCGGAGTACTACGTCCCGGGAATGCTTAAGGCCCTCTACGAAGGCAGGATAGAGGCGGCGACGGTTGATCGTATCGTCCTTAATCTAATAAGCCAATCGGGTCTATCGTTCGGCTCGTTCTCCAACGTCTTTGTTAGTAATTTCTACCAATTTATTCGCGCTCAAGGCCAGGGCGACTTCTTCACCAACGACGGTAGGTACGGCGCTATGTGGGGCTTCTTTGACCAATGGCTAACCGACAACCTCAATATCGGCGACCTGCCGAGCGGGCTGGCTAAGTCGCTCTATTATACGGCGATAAACGGCTGGAATATCAACGCCGAGCTGAAAAATAGTCAAGGCCACACCGTCGTCCAGTCGTTGAATAATTTAGGCCAGGATATTCTAATTAACCGCTTGAGCTCGTGGGGCGATCGTCAGTTCGGCCTGCCGGTCGGCTCGGTCTATAAAATTTACAAACTGACCACCGCTCTGCTCTCCGCTACCAAGGCCCTATCAGCCGCTCACGCCGCTGGCAATTTCGCCAAAATCGCCTCGGCCCGGAGTAGCTACGCCGAAGCCCGAGCGCTATTAATCATGTTTGCCGTCGAGCTAGCTCTGAACGCTTGTCGGGAATGCCAGCAGTTTTTCGGCTCGGTTGACGAGGCGATCGCCGCGCCACCGGGAACGACCCAAGCCTTGGCGTTGGGGCTGCTCGCAAACTCCCTCAAACTCGGTCCAAACGGAATCTACATCGCCGTCGCCATCTATTTGTTCGGCATCTACAAAGTCGAATATCTCTGCCCCAATCCGCCCCAAGAGCTCTGGGCAATTCCCGAGTACGACTCGGCGGCTGACCAGTTCGATTACGGGACTGCTTATGAACAACTACCGGCCGACATCAATCAGATTCGAGCCGGCCCGGATCGGGATGAAAATAAATTCGCTTGGGGCGATCAAACGCCGTTTACTAAAGGTGATAACCAAAAAATTTGGATGGGTTGGTCGCGGTTTTACGTCGGTAAACTCCTTAATGCCAGCCTCGACTACGGCGAACAACGAGACTCCCCTTGGAAGCCCCTCCAAATTTTAACCTATCGTCAGGCCAACGTTGAGTACTTTTATTCTCGGACGGCCGGAGCCTTCGGCGATATCGCTGTTGGTAACCCTCAATTTGGCATTGGCTACACCCAAACAAGCACCAAAACAACCGACTGGATTCATGTCGGTTTCGGCGGGCTGTGGTAAGGAAATGGAAAATTCAAACCTCACTGCGACCAAGGGGAGAAGCGAGCGAAGCGACAAATCTCAAAATTATGTTACGGGAATTAAGAGGCGGGGCAACGCCATCGTCGCTATTGTTGTCGGGGTGCTAGCGTTAATTTTCTTCGCTTTTGCCATTATCTACTACATATTTACGTTTCTGCCAAGCGCGGTCAAAGCGATCGGCGAAACGGTCTTAGGATCGAGCGCTCAAGGCCAAAACGCCTCCCTTGCCGCCCTCCGACCGGTCGACTGCTCTGGCACCAGTGTGCCGAAAATCTACTTGCCGGTCATTAAACAAGCCGCCAAAAGATTTCTCGGTGGTGATGAAGCGATGATCATCTCTCTTATCTCAATCGAATCTAATTTTCGCCCCCAAGCGATGTCCGGCACCGGCGCGGTTGGTATCGCCCAGTTTACTGCCCCGACCGCCAGAGGAACCCAGGAGGCCGGATTATTCAAGGGAATGACGATTATCACCGTCCCCCGGGCCGATAAATCCTCAAAACGTCTCGTCACAGCGGCGGAACAACAGAGTTTTTTGCTGACCTATCCTAACTCGGGACGCCTTTATCCCAATCCATCAATCGAAGCCGCGGCTTACAAAATCAGCTTTGCCGTTAAGAAGTACGGTTCCTTGCGCGAAGGCTACGCCCAGGGCTATCACACGATCGGCAAAAACGGGGAACATCAAACTGCCGCCTACGCCGGGGCCGACCGACTAATGGCCATCTACAACAGGATTAGAGCCGGCGGCGGTTGTAGGGAGCTCAAAGACACCCCGGGCAAATTGGGCGAGGAGATCCGCAAATTAATCATTCCTCAAGGAAGCTATCATCCCGAACGGGCGCCTTAAACAGCATTCATCAACGGTTTAGGAACGTTTGACTTTGATTAACAGCTTCAATTCGGCCTGGCCGAGCGTCTGATGACAGAGCGCAAGTAGTCGAGTCTTTTTGAGCCGAGCCAGAACGGCTAACTGCTCGCTAGCGCACCAAAGTTTAATATTGGTCTCTCGGATTGTCACCGTCACGCCCGCTCCCAATAGTTCGATTATTTTTTCTTGCAATAAATGAGCCCGATAAATCCGGTGAAAACTGTTTTTTTTATCCGACTCCCGAATAAAATTGCCGAGCGACTCCAAAGTCATGTTGAATAGAAATTCAATTTTTCTTTTGCGACTGCGTCGGAGTTTTTTTGTGAGGGTGAGGGGGTTAATTGCGAAGCACCCCCTACACCCTCACACTCCCTACCCCGAACGCTTCGCCTAAGCGGCGAGTAGGGTAAAAAGTGACTCGCTGGAGTACTATCGCTCCTCACTTTTTGGTAATTATTATTTTCGGTCATTGAGTATTTTTGATTATGTCACTTTATTCGCTTTTGACTGTGTTTAAAGTCGAGTTCAATTCTCGACCACTCTTCAGCTAAATCAAGCCCTTCGGCGGAGGTTAGAATTAGTTGGTGTTCGGCATTAAATAACTCCAGCAGTCGGAGAGTATTGTTACTGTCCAGCTCGCTGATCGTGTCATCAAGCAATACCGTCACCGGATTAGCGGTTTTTTCTCGCAAATAATCAGCTTCGGCGGCTTTAAGATAAACAACAGTCAAGCGCGACTGACCACGGGAGGCAAACCGGCGCGCCGAGAAATCGTCAAGTTTAATTAAGAGCTCATCGCGATGAGCGCCGAAAAGGTTTTGGGCTGATTTAATTTCTTGAGACTCAAATTCTTCAATTTGTTTTTTATCGAATTGGTATTCGACCCAAATTTTTAAATCATTTTCCTTCATTTTTAATTCTAACCATGTGTTGAGATAATCAACGTAACCGGAGCGGGCGAGACGAATCGCCTTAGTTAGTTTGGCCATCAACTCGTTCCAGGGTTGGAGCTCATCAGCGCTAGCCCGGTTTATTTTAACCATGAAAAGCAGGGCTGATCGTTCCCGGAGAACCTGCCAGAATTCCAGCTGGCTCCGACGATATTCGGCGCTGACTTGCCAAAGCACCGAGTCGAGGTATCGGCGCCGAACATCCGGAGAGCCGAGAACGATTTCGAGATCGTTGGGCGTGAATAAGACTGTCGGAAACTCCCCCAAAAAATCCGCCCAGCTAATTGGATTGCCTCGGTAGGTTAAGCGACGATCCTTGAGCTCCTGGGTCTCAAATTGATTACCGTAGAAAAGTTCGAGATATTGATCGGCTTGAACGGTCGCCCCCCGACCCTGCTCGGGGTTACTCTCGACCCGTCGAAGAGTCGCCTTAAGCCGAAAAAAATTACCCTCAAAACAGACCGCTTCATCAATTCGACTAGTCCGAAAACTTTTACCAACCGACAAAACCCGAATTGCTTCCAAAATAGAACTTTTACCGGCGCCGTTAGCGCCGGTAATAAATGTCCTCGCCGTCAAGGCCAACTTTTTGTCGGCAAAATTGCGGAAATTTTCTAACTCCAGGGAACTAAGCATCTGGGAAATAATTATAAATTTTCTTTTTTAGAGTATTCAATTAATATCTATTAACTAATTCTTAAGCTTGAAAATTGCCAAATTGATTCTTACTTAAAAATGTCGCTCACCACTCGCTCCTTGCCAAAGCCTCGTAGTTGAAAACAAAAACTTTACCCTTGCCTCTATTCGCTTCTTAAGGGCATTAAGAGGTAGAGATATTGATCTTTTTTGACCGACTTAATCGTTAGAGGACTTTTGGCGTCGATAAATCCCAGCAAAACATCACCCTCGACCGCCCCTAAGCCTTCAATTAGAAATAGGGCGTTCAAAGAGATGGTTTGGGCTGTTTCCACCGGCGTCGCTAACTTTAAAACATTTTCGTTCTCGCCGATTTGGGCTGAAACGGCGCTGACTTTAATTGTCTGACCCGAAATTATTACTTTAGTACTATAGGCCGAATCACGCGAAAACAGACTGGCTAATTTCAAACATCTAATAAAGGCTGAAGAGGAAACAGTGATTTCGACGGCCATTTTTTTAGGAATAATCGCCTCAAAAGACGGGAAATTACCCTCAATTAAACGAGTTGTGAGAATAACTGACCCCAAAGTAAATCTAACTTGATTACTAGCAAAAGCCACTTCCAACTCTCCTTCACCGGGTAATTTTTGTAATTCCTGGAGAGCCCGTTTGGGAATAATAAAATCGCCCTGTTGGTCAGAGAGGGTTTCTAGCGACTGACAGGCCAGGCGATAGCCGTCAGTGCCGACAATTGTTAGTAATTTGTGATTAAAACGCCAAAGTAGGCCGTTCAAAATCGGCCGGGTTTCATCTTCGGCGCTGGCAAAAATTGTCCGAGTAATCGCCAGACGAATCGATGATAGCGGTAGAATGACGGTTGAGAGGGGAATAATTGGCGGTATTGCTGGATACTCCTCAGCGGCTAAGCCCTTAATCTTCGCTTGATGATTGGCCGATTTAATCATTAAATCCAAGTCGTTTGATTCTAAAGTAAGACTGGTGTCGGGGTTATTAATTAAGTACTCCGTTATTAGACGGGCAGGGACAGTAAGGGCGCCTTTTTCACCAACCGTGCCTTCAACTAATACCTCGATAGTTTGATTGAGATCGGTTGATTTGACTAATAATTGATTGTCCTTGGTTGCTAAGAAAATATTTTGGAGGATAGGTAGGGTCGAGCGAGTCGTTGCTAAATGACTAGCCAAACTAACAGCGCTAAGGAGTATTTCTTTTTCAGTATTAAATTTCATTAATAATTATTAGTTGATTAGGGAGCGAAATGTCGGATAATTAATTTTTTTATATTCCATATTTAGTAGTTATTATAGGAACTGTGGAAAAGATTAACCCTTGTCTTGGTTTTAAACAAATTCGAACAGTAATAGTTGGTTGGGAGTGATAACGGTCGTGATTGTTGAAAAAAAGGCGTTGACTGTGGATAAGTAGGGTTTTAGATGTGGAAGAACTACTTAACCTGTTATACCAAGAATGTTGATTATTGACTACCACCGCTACCGTTAAAGTTTTCCACAGGTTTTCCACTTTAACCCCCATCCTCTAGAGCCCGGCTAATTTCTCGGACGTCTCGCTCAATTTGACTATCGGTTTTCAGAAGCCGTTCAATTTTTCTAACCCCGTGCATAACGGTAGTGTGATCTTTACCGCCCAATTCCTGGCCGATTTGGGGTTGGGAGTGACTAAGGAGATGTCGGATTAGATACATCGCAATTTGGCGCGGGTAAACGACTTCAGCTATCCTTTTTTTACCCATAATGTCGATCGTGTCAATCGCGAAATGGGCTGTCACGGCTCGAATAATTTTTTTGGCCGTCAAATTCTTGGCGCTCGAGCGAGCCAGATCTTTCAGGGCCTCTTTAGCCGATTCGAATGTCACCGGTTTTTTATCAACGATCGCCGTTGTCGCTAGCTTAATCAATGACCCCTCCAGCTCTCGAACGTTAGCGGTGATATTGTTGGCGATATACTCTAAAATATCCGACCCAACGGCAAAATTCATCTGCTCGGCCTTGGCCTGGAGAATTGCAACTCGGTTTTCAAAGTTTGGCGCTTGAATATCGGCGACCATCCCCCAGCCGATTCGCGAGGCCAGCCGGTCCTCGAGGATACCGATCTCTTTAGGCATTCGATCAGCCGTCATGACTATCTGACGATCGGACTGGTGGAGAGTATTAAAGGTGTGGAAAAATTCTTCCTGCGTCCCTTCTTTGTTGGCGAGAAACTGAATATCGTCAACCAGAAAGACGTCAACCGAGCGGTATTTGCGCTTAAAGTCGTTAATCGCTTTGTTTTGCAGAGCTTCGATAAACTCGCTAGCAAAGGTCTCGCAAGAAACGTAAGCGACCTTCTTTTTGGGATTGTGAGAAATGATGTGGTTGGCGATCGCCTGCATCAGGTGGGTTTTACCCAAACCGACGCCGCCGTAAAGAAAAAGGGGGTTGTAGGTCTCCCCGGGTTTATCGGCGACGGCCTGGGCGGCGGCAAAAGCGAGGCGATTATTATTACCGACGATAAAAGACCGAAAAGTGTATTTCGGATTGATTTGGCTGTTTTTGGATGTCGGTTTAGTTTCTGGCTCGCTCACGGCTTCATCAGTTATTCCCTGGAGAATTGGCAGATCATCCAGCGCCAGAGCGCTTTTTTTACTGACGACAACACGGACGCGTTCGAAGTTTTTAACACTCTTTCCTAGCAACATCTCGATATCGCCAATTAGATTATTTTCCAACCAACTCTTGGCGTATTGATTGGGGACGATAATTATTAACGCTCCGGGAATCTCCTCGACTAAATCGGTTGACGAGAGCCAGGTGACAAAATTCGGCCGACTCATCGTCGGCTCTAGGGTGTTGAGAATGTCTTGCCAAATTGGGTTGGTCGTCATCTGTCTTTACCAAACCAGAAAATACTAAAGTTTTCCACAGCCGGCGGTCGACAACCGCCGCAGAATTAAGAATTATGAATGGAGAATTAAGCGTTGAATCATCCAAGCCCGGGAGCGTCACTCTTAATTCCTAATTCTATATTCT
>CAYIGA010000017.1:0-14497 GCA_964362925.1 uncultured Candidatus Saccharibacteria bacterium
GCAGGTTCGAATCCTGCCGAGCCCACATGATCACAGTTTTAACCGGTGGAAAGTCGAGCGAACGGACGGTCGCTCTTTGGAGTGCCGAAACTGTTGTCGTCGCGTTGAAGTCACTTAAAATCAATCACACTGTGATTGATTGCGCTAAAGTAGATTGGCTCGGTACTCTCAAAAATGCTCAACCCCAATTAGCAATCTTGGCTCTACACGGCCAGTTTGGTGAAGATGGGCAAATCCAAAAAATTCTCGAAAGAGAAAATATTGCCTATACCGGTAGCGGCCCGATGGCTTGCCGTTTGGCCTGGGATAAAATCGAGGCTAAGAAACTGGTCCAAAACATGGGTCTTGCCACGCCGGTCTGGTCAGTTGTTGGCGATTCGGAACGCCCGTCTAATCTGCCAGTTGTCGTTAAACCAGCCAAGGAAGGATCCAGTTTTGGCGTCACCATCGTCAAAACTGCTATCAAACTGGTGCCGGCGATCACAGCGGCCAAGAAATTTGGCGTTAAAGTTTTAATCGAAGAGTATATTGAAGGAACGGAGCTGACCTGTGGGGTGATTGATCTGCGCGGAAAAATTGAGACCTTACCGTTGGTTGAAATAATCCCCAAAAACCAGTTTTTTGACTTTGCCGCCAAGTACGACGGCAAAAGTTGCGAGGAGATCGTCCCGGCTCGGATCTCAAACGAGCTAACCAAAAAAATCCAAAAGCAATCCACGGAAATCTTTCGCCAGTTCGGCTGTCGCCACTACGCTCGGATCGACTGGATATTGCCCGATCAAATACCGTACTTCTTGGAGTTAAACACCCTACCTGGGCTAACAAAAAACTCGCTCATCGTCAAAGAATTGCGTTCGGCCGGTATTTCAATGGAAAAGTTTGTCGAGTTACTGGCCCATAAAGCACTGATTTAACACCCTGGAATTGGGCTAGCGTGTCTCAATTTCTATTTCCTTCTCGTCGTAATCAAAGGTCACCACAAATTGGTCGAAAAACCCGTACTGACCGACGACACCATAGTTGTAGCTTTCAGCTACCCCAGGCAAGAATCCGACATCAACCAACCTTGAGTGTTTGCCAACCTTAATCGTAACCGCGTGAATGAAAATTTCTGTAATTTGACCTGCGACACCGCTGACTTCGCCTGGCCGACCACTTTCAATATCAATCCCTAAAATCTCGCCGATTTCAGCGTCAAAAATACAAAGGTCGGCACCCGAATCAATCAAAACTTCATAGCTAACCGAGCGAGCGTTACTTTGACCTTAATTTGGTATGACGGGACGATAGAAATGACCAAATTTTTTGTAGCCAAATTTTATCCGCCCTAGCCGATGTAAGGAACAAGTCGGTCAGGTAATTTAGTCAAAATCGGTTCGGCCACACCTCTGGCAACAGCTTTATCAAGGGCTTGTTTAGCTGTTTTGCCGCTTCCAACAACGGTTTTTTCGTCACTCTTAAGCGCCACCCACTGGCCACGATATTGACGGTATAAATCAGTCCAGTCTGTTATCATCAATTTATTCTAACAAGAGCCAAGATAAAAACTAGTGGGAACGGTTACAATAATACGCATTTCGCGTCAACCTGTTAATTCATAAGTGCAAAATGCGTCTTACACCTTACTTGGTATCAAACAGCATCCGAAGTAAAGAAATGCCCCGAGCCAGAATGGCGCAGGGCAGGAACTCCGAATCGGCAAGTGAGGAGATCGGGATTTTGCTACTTCCCGAGCTTCTTGTTTATCTCCTGACGCATTTCGCCCAACCGGATGATTGCCATATCCAGGAGGATCTTCGTAAACTGGGAATCGAAATCATCTCCGCTACGGATAAAATGCTCCCGATTTCGATACCGTATCCAGAGGACGGCATACTCTGCCTTTTGAACGACCACGAGGTTGATATCAGGGACGCCATCCTGGGCAATGACGGTTGCCCCATGGGCCTCGAACCGATCCGGGATTCGTGCGTCGCCGAACCCGGGCAACTCGTCATAACCGCCGCCGTATGTCCAGGTACTAAGTAGACTGTCCATACCCGACAGGGGAGGAATGGGCGATGGTTTGAGTTGTTCAAACCCAGGAGGGGGGAAAATGGTCGCGGGTCCCGAACACCCGCTTAACCATAGAACACAACCGAGCAGGGCGAAGGTACTTAGAAATCTCAATGGTACGCTCCTTTCTGGCTTTGCCAGAATGTATTCAAACGAAGTAGACAAATTGTAACCTTTTCTTCTTATTCTGTCAACCCTTTTCGGCCGATTTCCGATTGGTTACAATACAGATATTGATGAGGATAATCGGGCGACGCCAGATTTTAGTAATAGCTTTTCTTCTAACAGCGCTAATTTCCCTTATCGCCGCCGTTGGGGCAATTACCTCGCTGTTGTTTGCCGGCAAAGTCTTGCCGCGCACCTATGTCGCCGGCGTTGATATCGGCGGCCTAGCCTATCCGGCGGCTCGGCAGAAGACCCAAGTAAAGGTCGGCGAGTTGTCTGGATTGCAACTATCTTTTAGCTTGAACGATAAATCGGCCCATATTTCTCTGACTGAATTAGGGGTAAAGGTGGACGAACAGTCGACCTTGTTGCCGGCCGTTCGTCCAGTCGATTCCTTTGATTGGCTGGCGTTGAAGTACTGGCGAGGAATGTTCAAGACTAAAGAACTAGTTCTGTTATACAACGCTGACCCCTTAGTATTACGCAACAAAGTCGAGACAATTCTCGGCGTTACCACCGCCGCCAAAGACGCCGAAGTTAGCTTTGATAACGGTCAATTAGTCGTCCGCGAAGGCCAGAAAGGCGTTTCCATCTCGGACGTGGCCATTAACACGGCGATTAAAACGGCGCTGGCAACAGGAAGCGCAACGCTAACCAAATTGGAGTATACCGAAAGTTCACCGATTATTACGACGGCCATTGCCAGCCAAACAAAAACCGAAATCGAACAAAGATTTAGACCAATTTATCTCAACGATGGCGATCAGCGTTTGGCAATTGCGCCAAGTAGCCAGTATTCATTCATTGATTTCTCTGCCGCGGACGGCCGGATCAACTGGCAAGTTTCCCAGTCGAAGATTGCTAACTACTTGAATGCCAATGTCGCCACCAAGGTCAATGTGAGAATGCTCCCCAAAACAATACTATCCGACTCCCAACAAGTAACCCAAGAGGGAAGAGACGGTCGAGAAGCCAATGTTAATAAATTAGCCATCGCCGTCGCCCGTACAATTACCGAACAAACCGATACCTCGAATTCCCCACTGGCAATCAGCGTCCAGGTCATCCCCTTCACCGAAAAAATCGTCTATCCGGATTTTGTCGCTGGACTGTTCCCGGGTTTATACATCGACATTAACTTAACCAAACAAAGGTTGTTCATTATTAACGGTCAAACCAAGCAGGCCGAATATATGATCTCCAGCGGCAAACGTGGCACACCGACGCCATCGGGAGTTTTTTACCTTAAAAATAAAATTCCCCTCGCCCAGTCGCGGCTCTTCCCGGGAATTTGGATGGAGAAATGGAACGCCTTAGCCCGAACCCCGGACGGCGGCGGCTACCAAGGTTACGGCGTTCATCGAGTCCCCTGCTTTGATCCGCAGTGCAACTCCCGAGAACCCGCCTCCCATCTCGGTCGTCCGGTCTCCCACGGCTGTGTTCGGATCGAGAACGACGGTGCTGACTGGGTTTACGACAACGCCCCGGTCGGCACTCCAGTCAATATACACACATAACCACTGACGTGGTAAATCCCAATAACCCAAGTACCAACTTTGAACACGAGTGAAAAGCGACCAAAGCGACATAACCAAACAATTATCAATCAGCGAAATCCCAATTTCAAAACTTTTTCAAAAGGCGGGAGAGGAGTTTTTTGTCTTCTGGTTCGTTGGAGTTTATCAACTTAATTTCGGCGTAATAGCTTAAAGCGGCTCGGCCAGCGGCGATTACCGCCTCTAGTTGACTGACAAATTTGGGGTTATCGTTTTCTGCCAGTATCCGTTCCAACGACTGGGCCTGCCCAACCATCCGTCGTAATCTTGAAATAAACTGTCTTTTTATTTGTTCTTCCATCTAATTTCGTTAATTGATAAGCGGCAAATTATCCCAACTATGCCCCCTTCAATCCCCAATATACCCCACTTGGGTATAAATTAAAGTCTGGAAATATCTCTGTCTAAATCTAGCTAGTCAATACTAAACCTCGATCGAGGCGCCGATTTTGGGGATGACGATATCGGCCTCTGGCAAATGACTTTTAACGAAAGCCAAATACTTTTCGGCTCGATCGGGCTGGCTGTGAACAATCGCCAATCTCCCACCGGCGGGCATCTCGATTTTCCGAAGCCAAGCCATTAACTCGGAATTATCGGCGTGTCCCGAAAAAGCTTCCGCAACTTCGATCTTAGCTCGAACTGCCACCTCTTGGCCGTGAATATGGACCTGTTTAGCTCCGCCAACGATGGCCGAACCGAGCGTTCCTGGTGCCTGAAAACCGATCACTAATAAATATGTATCAGGTCGCGATAAGTAGTGTTTCAAGTGATGAACGATTCGACCACCGGCCATCATCCCCGATCCAGCGATAATCACTTTTGGGTTCTGGGCTTGATTAATATCTTTAGAGTCCTCGACGGTCGGCGTCAGCGCCAGCGAGCCAAAATCAAACAAATTATGGCCACCGTGTTCGTCTCGAGTAACCTGGCGGCGATAAAGCTCCATATGGCGTTCGAACACCTCTAGAGCCTCGATGGCTAGCGGGCTATCGAGGAAGATCGGCATTTTCGGAAGAGAGTGTTTCTCAAACAATTCGTGAAGCAAAAAAAGTAGCTCTTGACTGCGTTCGATCGAGAAAGCCGGAATCAACAAGATACCGTTGTTCTGACTGGTCCACTCAAGGGCTTTCTTGACTACCGCCGCTCGATTATCCGTGCCTTCGTGCTCCTCACCGCCGTAAGTGGCTTCAGTAACGACTAAATCGGCCGCTGGTGGTGACTCTGGTCTGGCCAAGAGTGGGCTTGGCCAGTGGCCGATATCGCCAGAGAAAATAATTTTCTTACCACCCGCTTCGAGCAGTATCGAAGCCGAGCCGAGAATATGACCGGCATCGTAGAAAGTAAATTGGTCACGGCCGTTAAGGCGATGGGGCTTGTGGTAGGGAACGATTTGAAATTGGTGGAGAGTCCGATTCAAATCTTCCTCTTCATATAAAAGTGGCAGGCCCTCTCGCTTACTTCGCTCCTCGGCCAAGCCCAAGGCATCCTTCAAAATGATAGTTGCCAACTCAATTGTTGCTTCGGTGGCAAAAATTGGCCCGCTAAAACCACCGCGCGCCAATACCGGTAATCGGCCGATATGGTCGAGGTGGGCGTGAGTGACGACAACAGCGCTGACCTGGCTCGGATTATATGCTAACGGGTCGTCATTCAGCTTGGAAATGGTATCGCGACCCTGAAACAGGCCGCAATCAACGATATATTTGTCAGTATCGGTTTCAATCAGGAAGTTGCTACCGGTCACCTCGCCAGCGGCCCCAAAAAAATTGACTTTAGTCATTATATTTATCGCAGAAACTGACTTTAGTCATTATATTTACCGGCTGATTTTAGTCATACTAAATAGTGTCGCCGTCGATCTGGCCAATATCCTCTCGAGCCATCTTGATGATTTTGGCGGCTAATTTTTCCGGATCATTGTCGAAAACTATTTTGGCTCGACCGCGCTTGGCCAGCGTTAGTAAGTGATCGAGCTCGTCAGAGATGCCGCCGCTTTCAGTCAGAATGCCGATTGGCTTTTTGTCTTCAAAGGCGATGGTAAACTCGTTCAAGGTGCCGATCCGACCGCAGATAAAAATCACGGCGTCGGTCGAACGGATAAAGAGTAAATTCCGTCCCGAGTAGCCAAAGCCGGTGTACATCGAGAAATCAGTGTAACGGTACGGTAATTTGTATTTTTTAACATGCTCAAGATAGCTCGAAGCCGGTGAAATACCAACCGTAAAACCACCGGCTTTTTTTGCCCCTTTGGCCGCCGCTAGTGGGATACCAGTCGTATCGCCAGTGACGACAACAACACCTCTCTTGGCCAAGTAAAAACCGAGCCGTTCGGCCTTCTTGAAGGCATCGGGCAAGCAGATATCCTCGGCCGCACCTGAAATACCGATTTTGATGTGTTGAATTGAGCCCTCCTTTGTCCAGTCTAGGGGAGACTGGAGCAGTTTTCAATTATCAGTTGTCAGTTTTCAAGAAAAATCTTTGGTATAAGCTAGTTCGTTGCCGAAACAACGGGTTTATTGTAAGATGAGCCCAGCACATTAAGTCAATTTTCTGGGGTAGCTCAGTGGGCCGAAACGGTAATGAGAACGAGTACATTCTCGATTTGCTCATCGCTTGCGCAAAATGAGAACTAAACATTTTTAGTTTGAATCGTTGAGGCGGGCGAGACCCTGTCGCGCACTTGCGACGGTCGAGCCCAGGAAGAGCGGTCGCCACTTTTTTGAATGTTTTCAGAGCTCCGGAGTAGCTCAGCGGTAGAGCGACGCACTGTTAATGCGTTGGTCGTCGGTTCGAATCCGACCTCCGGAGCCCTGGAAACAATAGCGATATTGGTCGTCGGTTCGAATCCCACCTCCAGAGCAGGTCAGGGCAATTAGCCAGTTCAAGCACCAAGTTGAATGGCGTTGCCAGGTTAAAACTAAGCGTTTTTCCGCTTACAATTGGGTTCTGAAGTAGGTAACTCAAAAATGTTCGTTTTTCAGCAACTTCAGAACTATTCTCAAATATAGTCCTCGCCCTTCGGGCTACCGATATAGCTGTTGCAACGGTTGTTTGGTAGTCAAAATCAGCCTTCCTATGCTCTGCAAGTTCAATCTCAAGCACTTGTAGCCTATCAGCAAACTCTTGATGCTTTTTGTCATAAACTTCCTTAGTAATTCGCCCAGCCTGTCTTGCTCAGCCCTAACCTTGTCCCGTTCGTCGATTACAGTAATTTTTATCAATGGGTGGAGTATTGCTGACTCCTCGATTGTTTTGACATAGTCCGCTGCACCTAAGAAAAAATTCTTCTTATCGCTTTGCTCAACTGCAAATCGATACTTCCGTTCTAGCGATGAGATAGCCGTTTTTAATCGGCTTGTTGCCTCTACTTTACCTGTGTCGCTCATTACTTATTCTTTACTTTAGTTTACAATGCTTTTCAAATCAGCTTTAATCTAAGGGTAAAAACGATGTCTAAGTACTACAATCCAAAAAGAACTCGAAACTTATTTGACCCTGCTTCGGCTGAGCCATTTCGTTTGAGTCGTAGCAGACTCGACTTGTTTCTAAACTGTCCTCTCTGCTTTTACACTGACCGAAGACTCGGGACTGATAGACCGCCTGGCTACCCATTTAGCCTTAATTCGGCCGTAGACGCTCTGTTAAAGAAGGAGTTTGATATGCACCGCAACAACGGCACTAAACACTGGCTATGTGACGATAATGGGGTTGATGCCGTACCCTTTCAACACGAAAAAATGGACGAATGGCGTGACTCACTGCGACGTGGGATTACCTACCTAGACCCAAACACTAACTTTTTAGTTACTGGGGGCGTTGACGATGTTTGGGTTAGGACTGACGGCGAGCTAATAATTGTTGACTATAAAGCGACCTCAAAAGACGAGGAGGTAAGCCTCGATGCTGACTGGCAAATCGGCTACAAACGACAGATGGAGCTGTACCAATGGCTATTTCGTAAAAACGGCTTTCAGGTTTCAGGTACCGGTTACTTTGTTTACTGCAACGGGAAAACCGACACCGATACTTTTGACGGCAAATTGGAGTTTGATGTTAAGCTCTTACCCTACGAGGGGAATACAGACTGGGTCGAACCAGCCTTGCAAAATGCTAAGGGGTGTTTGATGTCAGAAACTCAACCAGAACCAGCGGAAGATTGCGACTATTGTGCTTACTTCGAAGAAAGGAATAGTAGTAATAATGCCGGATAATAACCTTAAGTTACTTAATAGGAATTCAATATCAATGGCTGGCGAATTTGCCGTCCTTTCTCAGCTTGCACTACGAGGTTTCGATGCAAACTTAACTCTCGGTCATACCAAGGGGGTGGATATTCTATCATCAGACCCAAAGACAGGAAGAATGTTCAGGGTTGAGGTAAAAACCAGTTTTGCTGGCAAACCATCTCGTTCTAATTTATTTGGTCATACATTGTCGTGGATGATGACGGAGAAACACGAGAATATTTCAGACCCAAACTTATTTTATTGTTTCGTGAATATTGAGAAACAAACAAATGTTTTCAGATTTTTCATAGTTCCGAGTATGCTCGTGGCACAATATGTTGATAAACAGCACCAGTTTTGGCTTAAGAACAGACCCGGGCTATCTGAAGAGGAGATTGCAATCCCTATGAGGCAGTTCCGTATCGGTATTGATTCAAGCGGATACCAGATACCTACTCCACTAGCCAAGGATTACGAAAATAATTGGGACTTCAGAGAATAGTGGGCAGCTAAGGTGTCCCGTATTTTAAGCAACGCCAAATACAGGCACGTCGAAAATACTAAGATATTTCAATTCGTTCTTAATAACAGCCCAATTAAGAGTTCTGAATTTGTCCGCTAAGGGGAGCCATGAAAAATTGGCAACTGATGCGAAAAATATCTGGGACAAGTATCAGGAATGTCTTACTACAATTTGAGCAAATTGATTCAAGAAGAAAAAGCCCGCAGGTTACTGCGGGCTTTCCGACCGTGTACGGGTTGAAATTTAGTACAATGGCTCGACGATGGTTGAGCAAACTCAAACCAGCCCGTAGACGCCCCAGAGCAGGGCCAGAACGGCCCAGATGTAGTTGACCCAATTGGGCCACTTGAGCGCCGCGGTGAGGCCGATCATCACTCCCAAGAAAATCGCCCCCCAGCCCATAAATTGTGAGAAATCCATTTTCTTTCCTCCTTTTTAGCAGTCTAGCCGTATTTGAACGGCGTTGTCTAATCGGGTTTAGCTGTTACGCTTGGAGAAATGACTGCCGAGATCCCGAGTAATCTTATCGGCTCGATGATCGTCGCCTCGCTGATGTTCGTCATGGCGGTCTGGCTACTATTTCATATTTTTGGCAATAATAGGCGTATTTCGTCGTCGGTGGGGCTGGGCCTGATTGCCTGGTACGCCGGAGTGTTTTTCTTGGGTCGCCACGGGTTTTTCGGCTTCACCGTTGCGACTATACCATTTATCGCATTTGGCTTTGTCGCCAGCTTTATTTTGGGACAATGGCTTTATCGTCACCAGTCATTAAAGCAGGCCTTCGCGACCATTCCGATCCCGTGGGCGATCGGGGTCCAGATTTTCCGCCTGATGGGCTATGGATTTTTGACTTTTTACTCACTGGGCTTAATCCCCGGCGAATTTGCACTGCCGACCGGCTGGGGCGATGTATTCATTGGCCTAACCGCCATTCCCGTCGCCCTTATCTACGCTAAATGGCAAACAAAATCGTTGGCCGTGATTTGGAATTACCTTGGCATCGCTGACTTGGCTCTGGCTCTAACCTTGGGTTTATCAACCTACCCGCGGCCAATTCAAGTTATACCTTCAACGCCTGACAACACCCTCATCGCCCTTTTCCCGCTGGTCATGGTGCCGCTATTGGCCGTGCCGGTCTCGATTGTCTTACATCTTCTGACGCTACGAAAAATTAGAGATGGATAATTGAGTTTGGGGTCTTGACCTTGCTCGACATTTCCAGTTTTAAGAGTACGGTTGGAGAGATAATTAATAGAAAGGGGCTTAGAATGAAAAAGTTCTTGGTAGTCTACCACGCACCGGCCGGAGCCGAAGAGGCAATGGCCAAGGGTAGTCCGGACGACATGAGGAAGATGATGGAAGCTTGGATGCAATGGAAGGAAAGTTGCCACGGTGCCGTCACCGAGTTTGGCACGCCACTTGGTAATGGAATGAGCGTTACGCCAGACGGTGTCGACAAAAGCAGCCAAACCGTCAACGGCTACTCAATGATGGAAGCCGACTCAATGGAAGCAGTTGTTGAAATGTTGAAAAAGCATCCGCATTTGAATATGCCGATGGGCGGCTGCACAATTGAAGTCTACGAATCTCTGCCCGTGCCGGGTATGTAAGAAAATAAATGGAAATGACCACTTCGGCGGGCGGGGTGGTCTTTCGAGTTAGAAACAGTCGGCCAGAGGTCCTCCTCATCCGCGACCTTAGCTACGACGACTGGTTTTTACCTAAAGGTCATGTCGAGTCAGACGAGTCGTTAGAGGGGGCGGCCTTGAGGGAAATTGAGGAAGAGACCGGGCTAACTGACTTGGAGATAGTTAAGTATTTGGGAGACTTCGAGCGCTCCGTAGAATCCGGCGAATTGAAAAAGGAAAAGTATTTCCTTGTTCGCCAAACCAGTGACGACACGCCGAGAATCGAACAGGGGCAGAACTGGGAAATAAAGTGGTTTGGCAAGGGAGAGTTGCCCGTTTTCTATATCGATGGTCAGGAGAAAATAGTCCGCGACAGTTGGGATATAATCGAGACTCTGACGAAATGATCATCCGAAAGAATGGGTTGTTTTCCGCGCCAGTTCACTAATCTATTATTTGACATAATTATGTACAATGCGTAGTCTGACGGCATGGATGTAAAAAATACGATCTCCTCAACTGAAGCCCGGCGAAGATTCGCCGAAGTAATCAATGATATCGATCGCGGTAGCGCTCGATATACCTTGACCGTCAACGGCAAACCTAAGGTGGTAATGATGAACGCCGAAGAGTTTGAGAGCTGGCAAGAAACAATAGAAATTATGAGCGACCCGAAGCTCGTCAAAAGTATTAGGAAAGCCGAGGCCGAATTCGAGCGTGGCGAATATATTACCCTTGACGAACTAAGCGCGCGAGAAAAACGACGCTAAATGTTCACCGTCGTTATCACCCCGACGGCAGAGAAAAAGTTTAACCGGCTACCAAAGAACATCAGAACAAGAGTGTTGAAAGCATTGGAGAAGTTGCGTTCGTCACCAAAAATAGGCAAGCCGCTAATGGGCGAATATCAAGGATTTTTTACCCTGCGAGTTTGGCCATATCGGGTGATTTATAAAATCATCCGGAAACAATTGGTTGTTGAAGTGGTTGATGTCGGCCACCGACAGGGAATTTACCAGTAGCTCGACAATTCCATTTCTCGACTAGCTCGAGACAGGAGTTCGGGAGTACAAATGCTCTATGAAGGTCTACTTCGTTCGTCATGGCGAAAGTATTCACAATGCTGCCAGGGTTCATTCCGCGTTTGATACACCACTCTCGGAAGTCGGGCGTATCCAAGCCCTGACAATAGCTAACCGGCTCAAGGATATCGATATCGACGTTATTATATCGAGTGATTTTGTTAGGGCTAAAGAAACCGCTGAAATTATCTCGAAAGTTATCAAAAAAAAAGTTGAGTTGACTAAATTGGCAAGAGAGCGTCAGACTCCCAGTATAATTCACGGTAAGCCGATTGGTGATCCTGAAATAAAAAAACTAAATGAGGAAATTCTTAAAAAGATTAACGATCCCAATTACCGACACTCCGACGATGAGAATTTTTTCGATACAAAGAAACGAGCTCAAGAGCTGCTGAATTATTTAATTAAGCGAAGAGAGGAAAATATCGTTGTTGTACTTCATGGCACAATTCTTAGATATATCGTTGCCACGATGGTCTACGGGCCTGATTTGGACTGGGATACTCTTACTGGCTTCTTCAACTTCAAGCTCAACAATACCGGTATTACGCTTTGCGAACGATCAGATGATGAATGGAAGCTCGTTACTTGGAACGATCACGCCCATTTAGATTAGTTCTAACTTCCTCCACGATCCGGAGCCAGTAGGAACACTTGAAGCCCAAAATCAGGGTAGGCTGTCAAATGGCTCTTTCGATTTGAAGGTTAGCTCGGCTTGTATTTCTCTGTACTTTTTTATTAAATTACTGTATTATTCCTGGGTAATACCCGGGACGAGTTAATAACCTCTGCCAGCTAAGCGGTCAAAAGCCATTTTTTATAAAGCTAGTCAGAGAACAAACAATAATAACTAAGGTAGACAACGGCTAACATTAGGAAGAAGGAAAAATGATGACGGAAAACAATCAGAGCGTGATAAGTGCCTGGCCCGGTAAGGTTTTGGGCTTTGTACGGCAGCATAAGGTACTAGCGGGGATTATTAGTGGGGTAGTCCTCCTTGCGATTGTCTATTTCGGCCTAGTGATAACGGTTAACAACCAACTCCACGCTCTATTAAGTGACTGGGACAAAGGCCGAAACGAATATCTTGAGCAAGATACGGCCTTGGGTGAAGAACTGGAAGTGTTATTTGGCAAGTGGGAAAAGGCGATTTTCTCAGAAGATGGTCTTGACCCGGCCAGTGCCAAACAAGGCACAATAGACTCTAGAACTCTCGATAAAAAACTAGAAGCCTTTGAGAGCGAATTTGACCAGGAACAAAAATCCGTAATCGCTAAAATTGAATCTACCCAGAAAAGTTCGCTTTACCGATTACTGACCAAACGGCAGAAAGTTTTAGTGGCAACGTTGCCGCCAGCCTTAACCGATGAATTGTCAACAGACCAGAGTAGAAAAGAGAATCTTGCCTTAGCTAGTTATCTCGTTAACTTCTTTGACCTAATTGATGCCTCAACTGCCTACATCGCCGCTAGTGACGAAGAAGACCCGGCTAAATCCCTAGCTCTGGCTGGCCCCTTGCAAAAATTTGCTCAATCCGATGCTCTATACCGGGAAGAAGCAGTCAAAGAAATTCTGCCCGTTACACACAAGAGCCTCAAGGCTGGCTTAATAGCTTTTGGACAGTATTACCAAGCAATAGAAATTACAACTAAGCCGGACTATAGCAACGCTGATTATAAAAAGGCCTTGGAATTAGCTACAGAAAGCGATAAAAACCTAACATTGTCAGCAAACGCTGAAGAGGACTCTTATAAAGAGATATTTGTGCTCCTTAGAAAGGATTTATCCAAGTCTGACAGCCGGATATTTACCTTCGTTAGCTCATACTTAAAAGAGAAGCTGCACTGGTTTTCGACGAGCAAACCAACGCTCTCTATCGCTCGGGAAACGGTGCTGGATATTGAACATGGCATCACTGAATATCAAAACAACACCGCAAATTTGCCCCTAAACCCAGACGACCTTAAAGGCTTGATCGCTACAATCAAAGGCAAGGGCATTGTCACTTGGCTACCCGATGAACCGGCCGACATCAAACTGATTAAGCGAAATGGGAAAGCTTACTTGCAGTTCAAACTCAGCGGTCGAGAACAGGAAAGAATGATCCTCAGGCTTGATGATAAAAATCCGACCCAGATAACTTAATAGATGGAAATAACTAAACTCGGCCACTGTTGTTTGCTGATTGAAGAAAGTGGCCTGCGGATTTTGACCGATCCAGGGAACTACACCACTGAGGCGCCAATAGACCCGCTTCTTTGAAGTGAGAGTCCTCATCGAAGGCGGCGCGGTAGGCGAAGAAGAAGATACCGCGGGCGGAAGCCCGGGCGAGCTTCATTCTCAAGAGCCCTAGAGTCTTAACAATTCGCTAATCCTCGTCACTATATACGAGGTTAGAGCACCGACTTCATTAGGAGAATAGCTGCCCCTTTGGGGGTCAGTTGTTTTTTCTACCTCGGCCCAGAGCTGTGAGAGTTTTTTTTCAGCGACGGCGGTGACTTTGGCGGCGATCGGCGACAAATCCCAAGGCGAATTGCCGCCAAAGTAGGTTTTGCGAAGTTCTTCGATAACGCCGAGATAACTAATCGCTTTCGGGACGTTCGTCTCGTATGTCGTCACTTTCGTTTTCAATTCCCGGGCCTCTTTTTCTGATGCGGCCAGCTTCAGTTTTAGGATTTCGATTTCTTTGCCCTGGTCGGTATTTTTGTATGTTGCCAGTTCTTGCGTCAATGTTGAGTTCCGCTCACCAGCACTATTAAGCTCTTTGTTGAGTGACTGGTTCTTAATTAAGAAAAAGCTACCACCTCCTAGCGCTAGAATTGCGACACCCAAGACCAATATCAAAACAAGTTTCATCATCCCCTAATCTCAAGCATAGCAAACTTGATTGGGAAGAGTAGCTCGACATCTTTTGTCTCATATTAGTCGGCGGGATACGCCTCGTAAAGCTTGCGGAATGTATCCCGCTCGCTATAGTCGGCGGGATACGCCGACTTCGGCTAGGGATTACATCCCGTCGCCCATAGTCGGCGGAATGCCGACTTCGACTAGGGGCTTCGCCCCGTCATCGATAGTCGGCGGGATACGCCTCGTAAAGCTCGCAATTCAGTAAATTGTTCGCTAGAGTCGGCGGGATACGCCTCGTAAAGCTTGCGGAATGTATCCCGCTCGCTATGCCAAACGGGATACGTTTGGGAAGTCGCTTACTAGCGACTATGCCAAACGGGATACGTTTGGGAAGTCGCTTACTAGCGACTAT
>CAYIGA010000018.1:0-13896 GCA_964362925.1 uncultured Candidatus Saccharibacteria bacterium
CCCCCTCAGGGAAAAACTTCAAGAGAAAGACATGCCGCGCGCCGATCGCGCGCGCGTACCTTCTTCCCAAAACTCTCAATGTCTATGTTGGTCGGGGTGACTGGACTTGAACCAGCGACCTTACCTATTGTTTAATCCTGGGGTCGGGCTGATGAGACTCGAACTCACGACCTCGTCGTCCCGAACGACGCGCGCTACCAACTGCGCCACAGCCCGACCCCAATATTAAACTGTGAGCCTGGGCAAAGTCGTGCTTCGCACAGGCCTTTGCCCGTTCTTGCGGCCGCATCTCAAGCAGTTGAGATGCTATTTCGTGCCGTTCGAACCCCAATTCGTACGCCCAACCAACTGAGCTACACCCCGTCTCCTTCTAGAAAATCCGCCCGCTTCCTGGGTTTGGCCGTCGCGAGTACGCGACAAGTCCTCACCCGTCGCAGAGGTTCGAACTAAAGCGGTTTAGTTCTCACTGGCTATGCAACCCAACTGCGCCACACCCCGTTTCCCCTTGACAATTTTAGCCGATTCGTTATTCTTTAGCGACGCTTCTAACTATGGGAGCGATAAAAGGAGGGTAACCCCAGGTGGCGGTCATTGTTGCCCCCCGACTGCCGCACGGAAAACTTAATAGGTTGCTCGACTGGGTCAGAGTGTGGTGGAGCGGGAGTCCCAACCAAGGCGAAACATGGAAAGCGGTTGAGACTTCCACGGTATCCGACCACTCTCCCTCGGGGCTAGAGAAGCCGGGCGAGACAATGCGTGTAGCGATGTCCCCGGTCTTCGGTGGCCACAAGGACTGGGACCAGTTCTGACGGGGCGGGCCTTAAGGCCCGCCCCGAAAACTATCCTTGAATTTCCCAGGTTAGAAGGCGATAATTACTTCGATCTTTGCCCTCGTAGCTTCCACCGACGCTTTCGTTACACTCAAGCTATGGTGGACGAGCAATTTGTTCGAAAGTTGCTTGCCCGTCGTAGCTCCAGTGAGAACTGGAGCGCAGTCGAGCCCCCGTAGCTCAGTGGATTAGAGCGGACCCGTCCTAAGGGTATGGCCAGAGGTTCGAACCCTCTCGGGGGCACTTCTCGATTCGCTACGCTCGCTCGAAGTAAACTTAATACTCTCTGCGGAGAACTATTTGACAGTATCTTACGAATCAGTCGAGAAACCTCGAGCGCAGTCGAGAGGCGTTCAGCCGACTTGATCTTTTAGTTTAGCCGAGGGGTTAAACTGAACCGATTTGTCTTCCCGAACGTAAAAACTGCCGAAGTCGGCGATGACGACTTTTTCGCCCTTCTTGAAATACTCGGCCAGAGTCTCTAAAAAAGCGTCAATAAACCGACTGGCTTCTTCTTCAGACAGATGGCTTTTTTCGACTAATTTCTTAGCAAAACCGGTCCGATCCATTAATTGTTAGCGTAGCTGAAAATTAATGGAAATCCCAATCTCCAAACCCCAAACACCAAACAATTCACAACTGCGAGCGGGAAGCGAGCGCTCGCGACATCCCCAGGCTACCGATGATTGAAACTTTATAATTGAACTTTATTTGGCCTGCCCACCAGTGCCAGCCGTTGGCAGGCGGGGATTTGGGTACTTGGGATTTGGGCTTTGCCCGTTTAGCGGGCAATTTCGGCAAACCTTGTTTCCCGAATGACATTGACTTTAACCGTCCCCGGGTACTGCAAATCAGCTTCAATTTTGTTGGCAATATCACGCGATAGTTTCATCGCCGTTAGATCATCAATCGTCTCTGGTCGGACCAACACTCGGATCTCGCGACCAGCCTGAATGGCGTAGGATTTATCGACGCCAGTAAACGAGTTAGCAACATTTTCCAGCTCGGTCATGCGCTTGATAAACTGCTCGGTTGACTCACGTCGAGCGCCCGGACGAGCGGATGAAATGGCGTCAGCCGTCCGTGACAAAATCGCTTCAACGGTTTTGGCGTCGGTGTCTTCGTGGCTGGCTTCGATACAATGGATGACCTCCTCGCTCATGCCGTATTTGCGGGCCAATTCGACGCCAACATCAACGTGTGATCCTGGTAGCTCGTGACTGACGGACTTGCCGATATCGTGCAAGAGCGCCCCTTTTTTGGTGATGTTGACATCAGCCCCAACTTCTTCGGCCAAAAGCGAAGCGATGTGGGTAACCTCGATGGCGTGTTGGAGTTGGTTCTGGCCGTAGGAAGTTCGAAACTTCATTGAGCCAAGCAGTTTAACCAGCTCGGGGTGAATGCCGGTCAGATTAACTTCTTGAACTGCCGCCTCGCCGGCTTCTTTTATTTCGTCCTCGACTTGAATTTGGGCTTTTTTGACCAGCTCTTCGATCTTGGCTGGTTGAATCCGGCCGTCTTTGATTAACATTTGGAGGGCTGAACTAGCGACAGCTCGGCGAATTGGGTCAAAGCTCGAAATTAAAACCGTCTCCGGTGTTTCATCGACAATTAGGTCGACGCCGGTCGCTTTTTCGAAGGCCTGGATATTCCGACCTTCTTTACCGATAATTTTCCCCTTAATCTCGTCACTCGGCAGGTGAAAAACAAATATCGTCATTTCGGCGGTTTGATCGGTTGCCAGCCGCTCCACGGCGGTGGCGATCAACTCCTTGGCAACGGAGTCCCAATGCGATTTCATCTGCTCCTTCATCGAGCGGATTTTGCGGATGATGTCCTCGGAGTAGTCCTTTTCTACTTCCTTGAGCAAGTTCTCGCGGGCCTCGTCTTTGGTTAGCTTGGCGATTTTGGCTAATTCCTTCTCCTGCTCATCGTGCAGTTTTGTAATGTCGGCCTTGGCTAATTCCAGCTGTTGGGATCGACCTTCCAACTCGGCTTTGGCGCTGTCAACTTTTTCCGCCCGACGCTCGATTGAAACTTCCCGCTCCCGCAACTGCGACTCAACTTTCTCGAGTTCTTTCCGACGGTCGTTTTCTTCTTTTTTGGCTTCTTCTTTGAGTTTTAGCGCTTCAACTTTTGCTTCGAGAATTAATTCTTTATATTTGCCCTCTTGATCCTCTTCGTTTCGAGTCAGTAATACTTGACGGACGATATAGCCACCGACCAAGCCAGCCAAAGCGGCCAGAACGCCGATCGTTAATGGTGTCATAATGTTGTAGTCCTTTCATATATTTAGTCATTTTCTTGTCTGCTTCTGGCAGTATATTCCTCTCCAGCACCAGCGTCAAACAGGGGTTGAATTGGGACTGGGGGCTTAAACGCCTAGCTCCCAGTACCCAATTGAGCTACGCTCAATTAATGGAGATCGATAGTGAGGTCGGGACAGGGCTAAAAGCGTCAATACTCTTTTTTGTCCTGATTCTGGTCGGGACGCTGGTTTACTTCGTTATTCAACAAAACGAAGAACTCGGCTTTATCTACGCTAATCAAGATATTGAAGCCGCGACAAATTATCAGGGCGTTGCCCCAAAAACAGTTGACACTCCCAACCCCGCCCCCTAAACTGATTATTAGGAGGAATAATGGAATTAAACGAAGTACACACTGAACACGAACAGGCGACGACGAGTTTGAAAGTAGTCTTGCTAGTTTTTGTCGTTGTTTTAGTCGGCGCGCTGGCTTATTTGGTCTTGGTGGCAAAGACAACGCCGGACGCGACCGATAATTCAGCGGCAGCCGTGACAAATCTTCTTTCGACCAGCAAATTCACAAAATAATTCCAATGTCTTTTGAGCATTTTATTCTCCTGCTCCACCTCCTCGGCGCCGGGGTGCTGATTGGGGTGGCGCTGTTTTCGATTGCATTGACGGTTAGTCAGCCGCTCGATCAAAGCCGGTTACTAACAATCGTTTTGATTCGTCGCTTCGGGACATACTCGGTTGGCCTGCTGATTATCACTGGCATTTACTTGGCTTGGCAACACTTTGGCGGCTGGCCAACGTCAGTCCGATTTTGGACCAAAATGGGCTTAATCGTCCTCGACGGTGTTTTGGCTCAAGTGGTGATTAAGCAAAAAATTGCTCGAGCGATTAGCGGCGACAACACCGCCGCCAGCAGCTTACCGCTCTGGACGAGCATTTCAGCCCTGGTGATTTTGTTAATCTTCACACTCGGTTTTCTGACCACTTCTGGCAACTAGGACTAGACTCTCAGGGTTTTTAGTTGTAAACTTATCTCTGTATATTTGGGTCACGGGGTGTGGCGCAGTTGGCTAGCGTGCCGCGTTTGGGACGCGGAGGTCGTGAGTTCGAGTCTCACCACCCCGACTCCGCGGGGCCAAAAGCCCAAAAGGGCGTCGGACGAAGACCAGACAGCCTTCATGCTCTGCTTTCGCCAGAGTGGCTACCAAAGCCGAGTAAAAATACTGGTCGAGCAGACCGACCATAGATAAAGAAATATGAACGATTACATTCTTGATTTGCTCAACTAAACGTTTCCCAAAATGAGAACAAGGTTGATTAGTTTCGGGATTTTAGCGGCGCTAGTGATAGCGGCCGGGTTTGGTGTTAACCAGATTAAAACCAATCCCAAGGCCACCGTTAGCGCCGAAATTGTTCAATACGCCACCACTTCGATCCGGATTGGCAACCAGACTTTCAAGGTTGAACTGGCTTTGACGCTCGAGCAACGGGCGCTCGGGTTGGCCGAGCGTGACAGTCTGGCTGATAATGCCGGGATGCTGTTTGTTTTCAAACCAACCAAGCCAATGACCTTTTGGATGAAAGATATGAGGTTTGGTTTGGATATAATTTGGATTACCGACGGCAAGATCGTTGATATTTCCCGCCATCTGCCTGTTCCCAAACCCGGCACGAAGACCGAAGATCTGCCAACTTACTCGTCCGGTACGGCAGTAGATTATGTCTTAGAAATTAACGCCGGCCAAGCCGACAAGATGAAAGTTGGTGATCGGGTCGAAATTGTCAACTCGTCTCACGTTTAAGTGGCAAGTCTCAAGTATTTGAAACTTGAAAATTATTTCAGACTTTAGACTTCAGCCCTAGAGCCTTGTGGCTAACCTTCGTTAATTTTTAGCCAAGCCATAATCGCCACGCCGGCGATGATCGCCGCTAATTGGAGGAGCGATCGAAACGGCCGCGTTTCTTTATGAAGCGACGGCAGTAAATCAACGGCGGCAATATAGAGAAACCCGCCAGCGGTCAGCGGAATGGCAAGGGTCGTCAGTACTTCTAGACGTGTCCCAAGAATCAACGCTAAAATCGTTCCCAGAATCGCGCTGCAGCCGGTTAGCAAGTTGACCAACAAAGCCTTCTGGCGAGTAAAGCCAGCGCTAATTAGCACCCCGAAATCGCCAATTTCTTGAGGGATTTCGTGTAATATCACCGCCAAAGTCGTCGCCAGGCCAATCGGCAAAGAGACTAAGTAGGAGACGCCGATCAGCACGCCGTCAATAAAATTATGGAAGCCGTCGGCGATAATATTATTGTAACCAACTGGGTGAATATGAATGCCCGATTCGTCGTGATGATGATGCCAATGTAAGTATTTTTCAATCAAGAAAAACAGCAAGAAGCCGGTCATTACCCAATACGTTGCGGTCAGTTCGCTCTCAAACGAAGCGTACGCTTCCGGCAAGAGGTGGATCAAAGCGTCGCCAAACAGGGCACCGACCGCCAAGCTGACTAAAATAAAAACAATTCGATTGAGTATCTCTTGCTTGAGTGCTAAAACAGCTACCCCAGCTAAGGAGATTAGACTGACCACTACCACGCTAGCCAAACTGTATAGCCAAACTTCAGACATTTTGTCTCAACTCCATGCTTGCTATATTAGCAACGATGAGCTTTGCAAATCAAGTCATCGAGACTATCAAACAGATTCCTGGCGGTAAGGTCGCTACCTACGGCCAGATTGCGGCAGTGGCTGGTTCAGCCAAAGCGGCTCGGCTGGTCGGTTGGATATTGTCTCGGAGCGCCGAAGGTTTACCTTGGCATAGAGTGATTAATTCCAAGGGTCGCATTTCAATTGTTAATATCGGCTATCCGGCCGAGCTTCAAGTGGCTCTGCTGGAAAAAGAAGGAATAATTGTCGAGCGGAGGGCGAGCAGTTACTACATCGATTTAGCCAAGTATCTGTGGAAATTTGACAAGTATCAGCCCACGGTTAGACTAAAGATATGAAAACTAATTTTTTTCTGACAAACGTTCGCCCGTGACATGGTTGATAAAAGTCAAAAATCTTGGGGCGAATTAGCCTTTTTGTTTGGTATCGCTCTAGCGATTGTCTTGAGCTTCTTTCCCGATACTTCGACCGAAACGATGCCCGGGTTGGTCTTAGCGGTGCTCGGCGCAACGGTGGGACTATTTAATATCACTTACAAAGAAACTCACGGCTTTCTAGTCGCTTCGATTGTTCTCTTATTAGTCGGTAGCGCCGGTCTGGATTCTTTGCCTTATATTGGTGGCTGGCTATATACGGCTTTAATCAATATCAGCCATTTTGTCGCCCCGGCGGCAATGGTAGTCGCTTTCAAGACCGTCATCGACTTAGCCAAAAAGTCCTAGCGGCTAGTTATTTAAGGTCAAATTTGAGAAAATACTCCCGTTAAGCGGGATTTGCATAGTGGTAGTGCGCGACCCTTCCAAGGTCGAGGTGCCAGTTCGATTCTGGTATCCCGCTCAACGGTTCGATACTGATTCGTTCCTTATCTAATTTAGTAATGGGCGCACCTACTTTAGATTACGAGTATCCCGTTGTCCAAAGCGGGCTAGTAATTTCCTCTTGATTTCTAATAATTAAGGGGTATATTGTTTTTAATGTCAAAAACAGTTCGAATCGCTTTGATTATCGCTTTTCTGATTTTCGTCGCCGGCATTACTTGGGCGATTACGGCCAGTCGGGGCGATAAAAAAGACTCAACCACCAAGACCGCTAGTACCCCAACCCTAGTTGGTACTCCAAGCTCAACAACCGCTTCTGCTCCAGCGCCTTCAACACCGGCACCAACGGCGTCAAAGCCAGCCTCCAAAAAAGGAACATCGAAATCCCAAACCGTTGTTACTGAAGTTGTCGAAGTCATCGAAGTTGTCGAAGAAACGACCGACGAAGTTTCCTCTGGCGCTTGGGCTTCAGCCGGCGCCGGTCGTGACGGCTCGAGCTGGTCCTTTGCCGAAGCCGAAGTTAACTAGCGAGCAAAGTGGTTAGTTTTTCGATTTTGTTCCAGTTTTTCCTAACAATATTTTCTTGTTCAGTTAGATGGAAAGCTGGCAATTGGTTCTGATGAAACCATTGAATCGCCCAGTCTAGCCGTTATTCTTCGGCCGATTTTAATTCTGTTTCAACAGTTCGACAAAGATTTCACTTGGGACAGCACAAACCAGCTTTAATGCCTTTAACAATTTCCGCTACAATGTTTAGGCAATGAGACAATTGACAGCGGTTATTCATCAAGAGAATTCATGGTTTGTGGCCGAAAATCCCGAGACCGGTGTAGCGAGTCAAGGCAAAACTCAACGGGAGGCCTTGGTGAATCTCAAAGAGGCAGTTAGCTTATATTTGGAAGAAGCCGAAACCCCAAAACTTCAAAAAATTACCATCAAACCACTCGAGGTTTAATGGCGTTGCCGCTTCTTAGCGGGCAGCAAATTATCAAAACCTTGGTCAAAGAATTCGGTTTCGTCGTTGGACGCCAAAGGGGCTCCCACATTGTTTTAAGTAAATCCCTATCTGGTCGCAAGATCGTTACTGTTGTCCCTGACCACCGCCAAGTCCAACGCGGCACACTCCGCAGCGCCTTAAAACTTGCCAAAATTAGCGAAGAAGATTTCATAGCAGCGCGGACGAACCCCGTATAACAAGCCCATCTCTTGTCGGGCTGATTTGTGACTCATTCTAATTCTTTTTCAACAGTTCGACAAAGATTTCACTTGGGACCTCGACTCGGCCGAGGGTACGCATTCTTTTTTTACCCTTGCGCTGTTTGTCGAGGAGTTTGTTTTTGCGGGTGACATCGCCGCCGTAAAGTTTAGCGGTGACGTCTTTGCGGACCGCCGAGATATCACTCCGAGCAATAATTTTGCCGCCGATCGCCGCCTGGAGGGTCACTTCAAAATTTTGACGGGGAATCAAACTTTTCAGTTTTTCGACTAAATTTCGGCCGTAGCTGTCCGCTTTCGAGCGGACCATGTATTGCGTCAGGGCGTCGATCTTGTCGCCTGCCACTAACAAATCGACGGCGACTAAATCAGCCGGCCGATAATCTTTGAGTTGGTAATCCATTGAGGCGTAGCCGGAGGTAGCTGATTTAAGCTGGTCGTAAAAATCACTGATTACTTCTGAAAGTGGAGCGTCGTAGTGGCAGACTACCCGATCGGCCAGATATTCGACATTGATAAACTCGGCTCGGTTTCGGGCGACTAAATCGCTGACGGCGCCGTATTGCTCTTGAGAACAAACGACCTCTAATTCCACCCACGGCTCCAGCCACTGTTCTTCGACTTGGCGATAAGAAACCGAGGGAGTAGTCACTAAAATATTGATATCAAACTCCCGATTGAGCCGTTCTTTAATAATCTCCAAATGAAGCAGTCCTAAGAAGCCGATACTATAACCAGGACCAAGGGCAAGGGAGCTAACCGGCTCATAAGTTAATGAGGCGTCGGAGAGCTTGAGTTTATCAAGCGCTACCGTTAGCTCCCGGTCGCGACCCGGCTCGGGAAAAAACGAAGCGTAGATCATTGGCTTCGATGTTTGATAACCGAGCAGAGCATCGGTAATACTGGCATCGACAATCGTGTCACCGACCCGACAGTCCTGAACCGTCTTCAAGCCAGTGGCAACATAGCCAATCTCGCCGTTGGCCAGTTGGCCGTTATTAATCCGTTTGATCTGCAAATAGCCAGCTTGCAAACAATCAAAAGCGGCACCAGTCACTTTCATTATCAGCGGTTGGTTTTTCGCGATTCGGCCACTGACAACCTTCACGTAAGCGACGACGCCAAGATATGGATCAAAAAATGAGTCAAAAACTAGGGCTTGAAGCGGTTGTTCGGCTTTTTTGGCTCCACCAGCTGGCGGTGGGATGCGTTTAATAATCGCAGCCAATAATTCCTCGACGCCCTCGCCGGTTTTACCGGAGACAAAACAGATATCGTCGGCCTGACACAACAGGGCCTTCATCAGTTGTTCGGCTGTGACCTCGCTCTGGGCGTGGGGTAGATCAATTTTATTGACGACAGGAATAATCACTAAATGATTTTGCTTGGCTAGATGGAGATTAGTTAAGGTTTGGGCTTGAATGCCCTGGCTGGCGTCAACCAACAATAAGACGCCCTCGACCGCCGCTAATGATCGAGAAACCTCATAGCCAAAATCAACATGACCGGGCGTATCAATCAAGTTTAGCTGGTACTTCTGACCGGAAGATTGATAAAACATTCGAGCGGGGTTGAGCTTGATAGTGATCCCCTTTTCCCGCTCCAACTCCATCGTATCGAGCAATTGGTTACCAGTGCCAACTTTGACCGTGCCGGTTTTTTCGAGCATTCGATCGGCTAGGGTCGACTTGCCGTGATCAATGTGGGCGATAATGGCGAAATTTCTAATATTCATCTTATTTCGCCATTTCTCAAGCCTATTCGTCTTAAGATAATGGCGAAATTCCGAATCTGCATAACAGGTTAATTTTACATGATAACTGGGCAAATGTCTCTGACCGCGCTTGATATATTATGAAGCTCGCCCGGGCTTTGGCCGGTCGCAGCTTCTTCAACGAGTGCCGCGCCGCCTTCGACGACAGCTTTCACTTCGAAGAAGCGGGTCCATTGGCGACATCGACGCTTTGCCAGATGTGGTATTCCGGCGAAGAATAATCGATCAAGCGACTTAAACACCACCGTATTTCTGCCACAACCACCAAACTCCAGCAATCACAATCAGGACGAATAGGATCAACCACCCCAAACAGCCCCAATTAGTCCGATAACGGTAACGATCTACTTCTCCGTAGAATGATGAGCCGGTCTGATTAATTGCCATTGTTCTAATTTATTTATTTTGGCCCAGTAACTGTAAGTTGCTAGTCCAGAGAACAGGCTAGCCAGAATAACAAACAAATTCTGGGCTGATGGGCCGGCCAGCGCCAAGAGCGATAACGGCGTAAAAATTTTGTAACTAAAGAGCATGACCGCGCCGGCAACGGCTCCGCCAAAGAAAATCGAGGGAAGGTTTGATCGGCCCTCGCTGTCGCGCCAAAGGACGGAAAACGGTAGACCCAAACTGAACCAGAGCAGGAGAGCGTTAATCATTGAACCAATCGAAAATGCCAGCGCCAGCCCAGCGGGGCCAAGCTCGGTATTTTTAACCAGCCAAACCGCAACGGCCCAAGCGACGCCGATTGAGATGATACTGAAGACGGTTGGCCGAACAGTCTCGGATCGGGCAAAATAGGAGCGGGCCAGAACCAAAATTGAGCCCTGGAACGGCAGGGAAAGGACAAAAAGCCGGAAGGTATCGACCGCCCATTCGGTTTCAAGAATACTAATGCTGTGACCAACGCTGATATAGAGATTGATAATTGGCCGACTAAAGATCAGTAAAAATAGCGTCACTGGTACGAATATAAAAATAATCAGCCGGATCGTCTTGCCGATTAATTCTTTAAACTCGGCCTGATCGTCCTTGGCAATCTGGCGGGCAAAATCCGGCAGAACTGCCATCGCTAAGGTATTAGCCAACAGCAAAACCGGCGCTGTTTGCAGGTCGTCGGTCAGACGATAGATGGCGATTGAGCCCTGATTCAAGCCTGACGCTAAATGATAGAAGACAATCAGGAGCATTTGATTGCCGGTTAAGGCTATTGCCCGAGGAATCATTACTTTTATAACCTGGCGAACCTGATCATGCCCGAACCCCAACGTAAAGTGAAAACGCCAACCCAAACGAAAAAGCATCGGTAGTTGAATTAAAGAGTGAGCGGCCGCGCCGACAATCACACCGGCGACTAACACCGACAGGCCATATTGGGGGATCAGTAAGGCGCCACCGATAATGACCAGATTGTAAATAATCGGGGCGAGCGCCGGCGTGGCGAAATGGCGTTTCGCTTGCAGAGCCGAGCTGGAAAGTTGAGAAACGGTAAAAAAGAGCGGGCTTAAGAGCAGGACTCGCGCTAGCTCAATAGCTGTCTTTTGGCTGGCCTGGTCAAAACCGGGGGTTAGTAACGGCAAGATGTAAGGCATCGCGACGTAAAGTCCGATCATCGCCAAGACGATGACCGTAAAACCAGTCGAGATTAAAACATTGAAGGTTCGCCAAAATTCCTTGTCATCGCCTTCGGTGTCGAGTTTGACTAAGAGCGGTAAAACCGCCGTCGCTAGAGCGCCGACAATCAAAAAGCTGTAAAACAAATCGGGCAAAACAAAGGCGGCGTAGTAACTGTCAAGTGGCCCGATTGTGCCAAAAGTCACGCCGACTCGGTTGGCGATGATGACGTTCCGGACCAATCCTAGAACATTACTAATTAGAACGGTCACAAAGAGAATCCCAACGGCTTGTTTTAAATTATGGCTCCCCCAAAACAGACTACTCAAGCGGCGAATCGGCGACATTTATCTTTCCCGAACTAATTTGTAGAAACCGAGACCGAGCAGAATCAAGCCGGCCACCAGCGCTAAAATCAAGTTAATCGTCTTTTGGTCGAATTTAATGGCCAGGAAAGATTGACCGGAATTGACTACAGAATTATCGAGCGGGGGATCGAATACGGCAGTAACGCCTGCTAACTTTTGACCATCAAGTAATAAGAGATAACGAACAGTCTGTGACTTGGCTGAAAACGAGCCGAGTGTCGCTTGATAGAGGCCAGCCACTTCGCTGAATTTGGTCGCCGAAACCGGCTCGTTATCAACTTGCAACTGCGGCGCCAGACCGCCGACAATTTTGTTGTCTCGGTCGAATAAGACCGCGTAAGCAGTGGCGCTAGTGACCGCGCCAGTCGGGAAGATAGTCAGCTCGGCCCGGTCGACAGTATTGGCAGAGCTTATTACTGGTAACTCGAAACTTTTGACTTGCCCCAAAACGCGGTTGGTCGCGTTATCGTCAACGGCCTCGACTTGATAAAAATAACGTTGACCTGAATTTAAGCCGGCAATTCGAATCGCCGCTTGATCGACTCGAGTCGAATAATCAGCCCGATTACCGAAGGCCAATGACTGGCCAAAGGCGACCGAGATTCTGGAAGGATGTTCAAGACGAACCAAAATTACCGCTGAATTGGCTGTTAATATTTGCGAGGTCGAGATAATTCGTTGACTCGAAAACCCCAGCTTATCCCCGGTGAAGACGGCGTCAATTATTGGCTTATCGTCCTCTGGAGTGACGGTCGTCGCTTGGCTGGTGACGCGAACTTGAGTGTTAACGATCGTCTCGACGATGTTCTCGACTCCTTTGGTGCCCGGGGCGCCAAAGACAGCTAGCATTGTCAGAGCGGGCGTAAGGGTTAGGTTGGTCGATCCTTCCTCTAGGGTCGTAAATTTAAGCAAGGCTAAATTCAGCCCCGAACTGGCCTTGTCAATCAAAGCTCCTGGCTCCAACGGCACCATCACAAGGAAAAGTTTGCCGCTCCCAACCTTAGAAAAAACTTGTTTCCAGAGAGCCGCCGGTTGGCTACTGGCGAGCTTCAAGATTTTAGGATCAAAGTTTACCTCCAGCTGGACGCCAGACATATTAACCGCCGCCGACAGATCGGCCAAGACATTAACACTGACAGTTGTGCCCGGCTTGGCCTGAACGGTCAATTGGCTAAAATAGACTGTTGCGCCCGCGGAGGCGGCTTTGAAAACAATTCGGCCTAAGACGACCGAACCGACCAGAAGAACGAGTATCACCAAACTAACCAGAAAGAAAGCAATTTGGGTTGAAACAAAACGACGGTTCATTACTGACCCCATCTCTGGCCGTCGGGTCGGTTGACGCCGGCGCGACGATTGATTCTTGTCAAACTTAAATCCAAGACACTGACCTTTTTGTCTTGGTCAAGATCGCTTGGGGAAATCTGGGCTGTTTCATGACTAGAGAGGGCGACGACAACAGCGTTTTCGTCAGTTGAGTCGATAATATTGTCACCGTTGACATCGCCCAAGCTAGGAGCGTATTGATAGCGACCTTTCAGCGAGTCGATCTGAACGCGAAAAGCCAACATTCCTGGAATTTTGACGAAGATTAGACGCGGCAGAGCGTCCCCCAGTCCCGAAAGTTTATCTAAAGTGATATAGCGACACTCATCAATCGCCACCGTTGTGTCGATTAATATTTTTAGGGTTTTAACATTCAGGTCGGTTGCGACGACCGCGGCCAAACGCGGGCAGGACTGGTCGGGAAGATTAGTTAGCTCAATTGTGCCGCTTTGACCTTGATTAGAGTTTGGGGTCGTCAGAACATAAGTCGCCATTATGACCAAGACCACGACCAGAGTTAGGGCAAAAATGTTCCTGGCAAAGCTGGCTTGATGACCGAAAAAAGTGATTTTAAAACCCATGGCAGTTTTCAGATTACCACGTCGACTTCGCCTTGCGAAGGAGAATAACAGCCTTCTTTGACCGTTTGACTTTGTTTCTAGTCGTCCGCCGACCGATCGAACCTAAATTTAATGACCGCAAACCAGACTATTAGTAACACCCCTACCAGGATACTGTTAACAATAATAAAGTCGCCGAGCGGGATGGCTGACTGACAGTCTTTAGGTAGACAGTCGATACTTGTTTGGGCGTTCAAGGCAAATTGACGAACGTACAAGAAAACTAAGGTCAAGTTTGCCAGAAAGATGATAACAACCGAGGTCGTGAGATAACCAACAACAAAACGGCCCATCGATATTTTTAGCATACACCGTATAGTCGCCGGTAGGCGACTTCGACGAAGAAATTTCATCCCTTCGTCCATAGCGAGCGGTGAAACCGCGAGCTTTACGAGGCGTATCCCGCCGACT
>CAYIGA010000019.1:0-12822 GCA_964362925.1 uncultured Candidatus Saccharibacteria bacterium
GCCTACATTAATGGCACCTTGATTCCGGATTTGGAAAAGAATTTGAGCTCGGATCTATCGGTGAAGTATAAGTATGTCGGCCAGTATAAAGCGGTCACGATTGTTGTCAACAAAGATGGTCGTCAAGTTCGTCAAATTTACGCCTATAGCGGCTCACGCCCCCACATGGTTGTTGCCCAAACGAAAAGCGATGCTTTCGATGAGGTTGTGGCGACGCTAATTGATATTGCGGACTCAACCATCAAGGGAGATATTGATACGGCGAAACAGGCCGTTCAATCGGGATTGGCCTTACTCCAGGCCGACAAAATTCAGCAGTTCTACGACAGTGCTTCGGGGGAATTCAAGGACAAGACATCGTTCAAAGAACTCTCTAGCGCAGTCAGTAGTGCGAAGGACTTTATTAGACGCAATATAATTGTTCCCGGTGGCAGTTTCCGCGGCAATGAGTTTGTCAGTTTGCTAATGTTCTCTCCAGCCAAGGAAGGTGAGCAACGCGGCATCGGCACCATTAATTTTCTCAAAGGAGACGGCGACTGGATGCTTAAGGGTCTGACTCTGCCTCCGGCTACCACTACCCCCGCCCCAAAAAAGTGAAGCAGTTACGGGCTTTCGGGTCTGCTACGATAACACGACTTACATAATTCCCCAACTTACGCCGAAGAGGTATGATAAACTAAAGTGCGTCAGTCGTGGATAAAAGCAAAAGGAGGGATGAATGTTATTTAGTAGTCGAAAAGATAAGTCGTTCATGGCCGTGGCTCTGCTAATGATTTTAGCCGGGGTCGTCATCTTTGTCTTCGGGGTTTTGGGGTGGTTCGTTAACACGACCGCTGATCAAAACCTGATCGCTTTCCCATCGCTCAAAGTAATGGGTGGGTTAGTGATTATGTCGCTTGGCTATATCCAGCTCGAGTTGGGATTACTGAGAGACAAGTAACGAAAATTTTCTTCGCTATGGGCGGGCTTGTATTTCGATGTCCGAACACTCGAGTCGGGGGTTGGGGCGACTACTGATTTTTGTCTAAAATCCGCTACCATTAAAAACAATGACTGATTTCGTAAGTTTAGCAGTTGGTGTAATCGTCGGCGCCCTCTTATGCTATGTTTTTTTGCGTGGCCGGTTTCAAAACGCCAAGACTTTTCAGGAGCACCTTAAAGCCGCTAGCGAACAGTTATTAAATTTAGCCAAAGATAAACTGTCGAGTGAAAAAGAAGTTATCAAAACCGATCTCGAGGGTAAAAAAGACGCGATTAAAACTTTAGTCGATGAAATCCGTCTCCAGCTCAAAGAAACCGACCGGAGTTTGCGTAAAAGCGACGAAGATCGGATCTCCAATTTCTCTGAATTGAAAAAGGAATTAGAAACTCATAAACAGCTCGCCAGTGAGTTGCGTGGCTCAACCGATCAGCTCAAAAACATTCTCTCTAATAACCAGATGCGGGGCGCTTTTGGCGAGCGAATCGCCGAGGATCTCTTGAAAATGGCCGGGTTTGTCATCAACCAAGATTACTTTGTTCAGGATAATTCCGGCGAGGGGCGGCCGGATTTCACGATCGTTTTACCCGACAAAACCAAAGTAAATATTGACGTTAAGTTCCCGTACCAAAACCTGCAAAAATACGTTGAGGCGAGCGACACCGAGGAAAAGAAGCGTTATTTCGATCAGTTTCAGCGTGACGTTCGGGAAAAGATTAAACAGATCGCTACACGCGACTACATCAATCCCGATGACAATACCGTCGATTTCGCCGTCGCTTTCATCCCCAATGAGATGATTTTTAGCTATATCTACGAGCACTCCAATGACATTTGGGAAAGCGCGATGCGCCAAAAAGTAATTTTGGCTGGCCCGTACTCGTTCGTAGCGCTTCTCCGTCTCGTTAAACAAGCCCACTCTAATTTTCGTCTCCAAACAAATATTCACCAGATTATTGGTTTAGTCCAAAAGTTTCGGGTTGAATACGACAAATTTTCCGAGTCACTTGATACTCTTGGTGATCGATTAGACTCAACTTCCAAACAATTCCAAGTTGTCTCTTCCACTCGCTCCCGCCAGCTCGGCCGAGTGATCGACCAAATCGACAGCCAAAAAGTGCTCGAAAGCCCGACATCACCGCGAGACAATTTAATTGGAGACTAGTCAGGCTATTTCCCGACCCAACCCTACCGCAATTAGCAATTAGCAATTAGTTATTAGCCAGATTCTGCTCTCTCAAACTAATGCCCCTAACCCCGCTTATTCTTCGCCGGAATACCACTTTGGCAAAGCGTCGATGTCGCCAAAGGACCCGCTTCTTTGAAGTCAAAGCCCTCGCCGAAGGCACCGCGGCACTCGTTGAAGAAGTTACGACGGGCCAAAGCCCGGGCGAGCTTCATTACATATATATAATAAGATGTGTTAGGATGTAATTGATGTTACAAATGCATAATAGCGTGGACGAAGGCCGGACCGATGAACAGGGCAATAGAGAGTTTCTAATAGAGATTACTGGCGGACCGAAAAAATATTACAACAGGCGCCGGAGACGCAACCCCTTATTCATAGAACCTCAAGCGCTTGTGTTGCCACGGATTTCTGACGAGTGGTACAAGAAAGTCGTGGCGGGATTGAGACAGGAGAGACTCTTTCGGCATCAGACGCAGATGACGCTCGCCCAAACACTTCACACTCGTCAGTCTGTCATCTCCCAGTTCGAACAGGGCAAAACCAATCCCTCACTACTCTTCCTACAAAACTACGCACAAGCTCTCGATAGAAAGATCAAAGTTAGCCTGGTTGAATAGCTTACCTCTTCTTCTCTCGCGTCTTTTTTACCATTATTTGATTATCCCCAATACTGAAGCCTAACACTGATTATTACTTATAAGTAATAATCAGTGTTAGGGGGGGTTACAGTAGAGACGGGGAACGGGTAGAATTGGTTAAAAGTTAAAAGTTAAAAGTTATTACAAGGAAGATGGAAAAAAATTTGAACAAATCTGCTAAAAAGCCGAGCGTGGATGGCTGGCGGGATCTGAAACCAGGTGATCAGAAAAAGGCAACGATCAGTCAGCCGGCACGACCGGAGAGTGAGATTCGGTTAGACAAACTAGACCAGCTGAAAAAGCTGGGGATTAATCCCTATCCGTCGGCGACGCCGGAGCATATCACCATCGAAGAAGCTCGGAGTAAGAAAGAAGGGGCAAAGGTTGCCATCGTTGGTCGAATCACGGCTATTCGCAGTCACGGCCAGTCATCATTTTTTGATCTTCAAGAAAATGAAGAAAAACTTCAGCTCTATTTTAAATTAGATCAAGTTGGCGAAAAGCTCTACAAACTGCTGGGACTTTTTGACTGCGGCGATTACCTTTGGGTTTCCGGCCAGCTCTTTGTCACTAAAGCCGGCGAGTTAACACTCAAGGCCGATTCCTGCCAGCTCTTAGCCAAATCATTACTGCCGATTCCCGAGGGTTGGCACGGCTTAACTGACATCGAAACTCGCTATCGCCAGCGAGCGCTTGATTTTAAAACCAACCCCAAAGCCCGAAACATTATCCAAACTCGCTCGAAAGTTATTAGTACCCTGCGTTACTTCCTCGAGGGTCACGGCTTCATCGAAATTACCACTCCGGTTTTGCAACCGATCCCCGGCGGGGCGGCGGCCAAGCCGTTTATTACCCATTACAATACCTTAGACGCCGATTTTTACCTCCGGATTTCTAAGGAGCTTTATCTAAAACGACTGGTCGTCGGTGGTTTTGAGCGCGTTTTTGAAATCGGGCCAGATTTCCGTAACGAAGGCCTATCCCATATGCACAATCCGGAGTTTACGATGTGCGAATTTTACTGGGCTTATCAAACTCACCAAGACCTGATGAAGATAA
The DNA here is from genome assembly GCA_964362925.1 of uncultured Candidatus Saccharibacteria bacterium. Taxonomy (GTDB): domain Bacteria; phylum Patescibacteriota; class UBA1384; order 2-12-FULL-50-11; family 2-12-FULL-50-11; genus JANLIQ01. The sequence continues at coordinate 3,869 of CAYIGA010000019.1, forward strand.
CGCAAAAACTAGTTCAGGAGCTCGTTAAAGTTACTCACAACAATCAACTGACTTGTGTTTATCAAAAACAAAAACTTGATTTTAGTGGCCAGTTTGCCGTCAGAAAGTATCGTGACTTAATCGGCGAAGAGGCCGAAATAGATATTGCCGTTGAAGATACTTTCGCCGCTTTAGATAAAGCGGTCAAAGCCCGAAAAATTACTTTTGAAAACCAGAATATTAAAGTTTGGAGCGAACTAGTTGATGAGTTGTTCAAAAAAGTCGTTCGGCCAAAAATTGTCGCCCCAACGTTTGTGACCGATTACCCAATTTCGACCGCGCCGTTAGCTAAAAGTTACGAGAGAGACCCCGATACGGCCCAAATGTTTCAACTAATCGTCGCTGGCGGCTTTGAATTGGTCAAAGCTTATTCGGAGCTTAACGACCCGTTAGATCAAGAAGAGCGTTTCGCTAGTCAAGCAAGAATGAAAGCCGAGGGTTGGGATGAGGCCCAGATGTTAGACGAGAATTACATTGAAGCCCTAAAGTACGGTCTGCCGCCGACCGCCGGTTGGGGCATGGGTATCGACCGGATGGTGATGATCCTGACCGACCAATATTCAATCAAAGAGGTGATACCGTTTCCGACCTTACGACCTGTCTCTCATAAAAAAGAAAAGGGGTGAACCGATTGGTTAGGACTCTGTTTTCGACTTAAAAATTTTCGGTCCAAAACTATTGACTTTTTCGGTTAAGTTTGGTAGTATCAGTTTACAAGTTCGGTGGGTAACTTTGCCTGCCGAATCGTTTCGATGGCCGAACAGGCCAAGGAGAACAAGAAGGTGAGAATGAACAGACTAACGACAGCGCTATTGGCGCTGATCGTCCTCCCGGTCTTTGCGGTCGGACAAGAGATCCGGATCGAACCGGAACCAGGCAGTCCGGAATACGTGGCCGCCGCCAACCGAAACCAAGCGCCGCCTATCATTCCGGTTCCGGCACCCGAAACCACCGACAATCAGGCTCGCGAGGGACTGCGAGAGATGGACGGGAGAGTTAGATCTGCTGAAGAGCGAGCTAACTCTGCTCGAACCGAAGCTGGTAGAGCTAATGCTGCCGCCAGCCGTGCCAACGAGGCTGTCAATAACCTTGTTGGTAAGTATAGGGGTCTCCGAAAGGAAACCCAGGGGCTAAGTCGTAAAGTCGGCGAGTTGGTTAAGAAGACCGACTCAATTTACCAGCAACTGGCTGGTGATGATGGAAAAATCGGAACCAATGATGACAGATTGGTTTTGATTAGCGAGAAAGCCGATCAGGCCTATTTGCACATAGCCGGTGCTGACGGCCAGATTGGGACTAACGACGACACGCAAGTGCTTATCAAAGACACGGCTGACGCGGCTTTTGATGCACTAGCGGGCAAGGACGGCCTGATTGGGACTAGCGATGACATACTCAAGCAATTGAGTCAACAGATCACCGGTGCCGCCTCCCAGGTCTGGCTTTGGCTAGTAGGGTTAATCGCCCTAGTATCGTTGGTGCTGCATGTGTTCGATTTCCGCAAGAAGAAATCGCCACTGGCATTACCACTAACGGCCGCTGTGCCAGATCCAGTACTAAGTGCGGTCGTTACTACGCCAGTCACCCCTGCTTCAGTCGTTACCAAGACCGAGACTGTTCCTGGGTCTGGGCTTAAGATTACCGGCCTTAGCCCAACGGCGGGGCCAGCTGGGACACCGATCAGTGTTACGGGTCTCAACTTACCAACCAAGGTCGGTGACATTAACTCAATTAGTATCGGTGGGGTTACGGTGGATCTGGCAACTATTAGCTTGACGCCAACCGAAATCAAGTTCGTAGCTCCGCCATCCCCCCCGGGTACTGAGGGTGAGATCTTCATCCAAATGATGGCTGGCTTGGTTTCCAGGAGCACCAACAAGTTCACCTACACTAAGTAGGAGACGTAAGGTTACCCTAGAACCGAACGCACTGGGTGCGTTCGGTTCTTTCTTTACTCAAAAAACCGCCCCAATTCTAGTTCAAATAATCTCTCAACTTACTCGCTTCTTCGTGTTTTTTTAACTTTTGCAATGCTTTGGCTTCGATCTGGCGGATCCGCTCGCGGGTGACGCCGAACTCTTTCCCGACCTCTTCTAAGGTGTGCGTTCGGCCGGCGTGACCGGCATCTTCCAGACCAAAGCGCATCCGCAAGATTTTTTGCTCGCGGGGAGTCAGAATCGACATCGAATCCTCGACGTGACCTTTCATCAGACGATAAATCGCCTGCTCTTCCGGTGACATCGCTTGCTTGTCTTCGATAAAATCGCCCAAAGTTGAGTCGCCGTCGTCACCGACCGGAGATTCCAGCGAAACAGTTTCTTGGCTTATTCGCTGAATGTGTTCGAGTTTACTCATCTCAACACCGAGCTTATTGGCCAATTCTTCGTTGTTCGGTTCGCGACCGAGTTCCTGCTGGAGTTCGCGCTGGGCTCGCATGAAGCGGTTGATCGTCTCCACCATATGAACGGGAATCCGAATCGTTCGGGCCTGATCGGCAATGGCTCTGGTAATCGCTTGGCGAATCCACCAAGTCGCGTAGGTCGAAAACTTAAAACCCCGGTGATAGTCAAATTTTTCAACCGCTCGCTGTAAGCCGAGATTGCCTTCTTGAATTAAATCCAAAAGCGACAGACCCCGGCCGATGTATTTTTTAGCAATCGAGACAACCAGGCGCAGATTAGCTTCGGCCAGACGGCGTTTAGCCGACTTATCGCCCCGCTCGATTCTTTTAGCTAAGCGGACTTCTTCATCGCCAGTTAAGAGGGGATACTGACCAATTTCTCGTAAGTACATTCGAACCGAATCTTCAGAAATGCCAGACAGCTCGTCGTCCTTTCCAACCTTCTTTTTACCGTCGTCAACACCAGGGATTTCGAGGAGCGGCTTAGCATCACGGATTTCGACACCTATTTGGCTTAAGTAACGCAAGAAAGCATCAATCATCTCGAGATCGTTCTCCGGCTCGCCATAAGCCTGGAGAATTTCTTTGTGAGTGACAAAACCGTGCGTCCGACCCTTGCGGATCAGATACATTAGCTCTTCCGGGAAAGTTAACCCCGAATCTTGCTTAATTTTCTTGGGAACAGCCTTGGTCATACGCCAACTCCTTTTGGGTTGGCGAGAATCAAGAATCTAGAATCAAGAATTAAGAATTGATTGCTAACCAATCCGACCTCATTCATCATTCTCCCCTCTTGTTAGCTCGCTCAATTTTTTCATCAGCTCCTGGACTGACTTAATATTTCCGGCTTCCTGGGCCCGTTTAATTTCCCGGGCCATATTTTCCTTTTTTAACTCGTAATTTTTAGTCGTTAATCGGCCGAGTTTTTCGTCAATTAGTTGGTCGGCCGTCTTGTCAGTTAGTTCCGGCCATTCATTAGAAAGCCAAAATTGCCACGAGTCGATCTTCCCCGCTAGATCGGAGCCGAGATTGTTTTTCACCTTCGAGAGTAGCTGGGTCGGTGATTTAACCAAAGTGGGGTCAGTATACAATTTTTTCAGCGTTTCAGCAATGGTGGTGGTCTCGACCGACTGCCAAACAATTTCGCCAAATTCTACTTTTCGAGCAGTCATAAGATTAGGTTTAGCAATAGCCAGAGCCAAAAATTGCTCTTCATTCGTCAGTAAAGGCGATGAAGCTTCTAGCTTCTGGCTACTGGCAATGGACTTTGAAGCCCGGCGGAGAGAGGCATAAACGCTTTCGGTCTTAACACCAACCGCCAGTGCCAGGCGTTGAGCGTAATGATCAAGTCTAGTCGGATCGGTAACGAGGCCTAGGATCGGCAACATTGTCTTGATAACTGTCTTTTTGTTTTCAATAAAATCAAGCACTCCGGCCGTGGCAATTTCACCATTAAGCCACCACTCGACCCCTTCTTTGGCAGTTTTGACAGCCTCTAGCCAAGATTTAGCCTCTTTCTCGAACAGCTCGCCGGCATCTTTATACTGGCCGAATTCGATGACTCTGGAATTCAAGTCCAGTTTTAATAACATTTTGATGACTTTTTTGGTTGTGGCCAGCCCGGCCGGATCATTATCAAACGCCAACAAAAAATTCGGGGTGTATTTGCTCAAAGTGATCAACTGGGTTTCAGTAATGGCCGTGCCTGAAGAGGCAACGGCGTCAGTCTCTCCGGCTTGGTGGAGCGCCACCACGTCCATTTGGCCCTCGACCAAGATGACGGAGTTTTTTGCTTTAATCGCTGCCTTGGCTAGGTTTAAGCCGTATAAACAACGGCTTTTGTTGAAAATCGACGTTTCGGGAGAATTGAGATATTTCGGCTCGTTGTCGCCAAGCGTCCGGCCAGTGAAGCCAACCGGATTGCTTAAAACGTCAAAGATTGGGAACATTATTCGGTCAAAAAAGCGCTCCGGCGAGCCAGCTGAAGCCAGGTCGTGAGCGGTAAAGCCGTGTTTGAGCAATAAACTTTTGAGGTCAAAGTTTTTCGGCGCGTAGCCGATGGCAAATTGTTTGACTACTTCGGATTTGATACCGCGTTTTTGCAAGTACTCCAGCGCAATTTTGCCGCTTGGCCGCTCGAGCAAAATTGTCTGGAAGACCTTGGCACAGGCGCGGTTAATTCGGTAAAGGGTTTCTTTATTGTCTCTAGTCTGGTACTCCGAGCGGGTTTGGCTCTGGATCGTCACCCCGGCTTTCCCAGCCAGAAGGCGCAAGGCGTCGCCGAACTCCAAGCTTTCCGCTTCCATGACGAAATCGAACACCGAACCACCCCGGTTACAGCCAAAACATTTCCAAATCTGTTTTTCCGGGCTAACCATCAGTGAGGCCGTTTTTTCCTGGTGAAACGGACACTGGGCTTTATAGTTGGCGCCGGCTTTTTTGAGCGTTACATACTGGCCGATTAGCTCGACCAAATCCAGGCGCTGTTTAACTTCTTCAATCTCGTTAGCCATTATCTCTAGGATGAATTTAACCTGAAAATCAGGTAAAATACAAAGAATGAAGCTCTACGGGCCACAAAGCCCGTCGTAACTTCTTCAACGAGTGCCGCGCCGCCTTCAACGAGGGCTTTCACTTCAAAGAAGCGGGTCCGTTGGCGGTGCGGCGCGCTTTGCCAAAGTGGTATTCCGGCGAAGAATAAGGAAGGGTCGCATAGCGGACTAGTGCACCATCTTGGAAAGGTGGCATGGTCGAAAGGCCATCGAGGGTTCGAATCCCTCCCCTTCCGCATTGCAAAATTGCCCGGCGGTGTCGGACAATTTTGTGATCTAAAAACGAGATTCGAAGTTGAACCGATACAAGGGTACAGAATTTTTGATTATGGTGATACTTGATAATCTTGCAGAGTGGTGTAGAAAGTGCATAGTATTTTTAGAAAGGCAAACTAATGAAAATTGAACAACGAAAATACACCGAGAGTACGGGGTGGGTTGAGGTCAACCAAGTTAAAGTCTCAAAACCGCAACTCGTGATTGTGTTTGGAGGAACGAAACTGATTAAAGACCAACGCACCTTTGACGAATTAAAAAATCGTTATCCCCAGGCTCATATCCTGGAGTGTTCAACGGCTGGCGAAATTATTAACGGCGAGGTTAGTGATAACTCCCTGGTCGTGACGGCGATCGAGTTTGCCAAAACGACTCTTAAAGTGGCGGAAGTGTCAATCACCAACCCTGATGACAGCCTAAAAGCCGGTCAAACCCTGGCAAAAAATCTTCCCAGTTCTGGGCTGGTTCACGTCATGGTTTTCTCTGACGGCTTGAAGGTCAATGGCACAGCTTTAGTTAAGGGTTTAGTTGATAATCTGCCCGAGCTGGTCTCGGCGACCGGCGGTTTGGTTGGCGATGGGAGCGACTTTAAACATACCTATGTCGGCATTGATAAAACGCCCCAAGAAGGCGAAATCGTGGCGATCGGATTTTACGGCTCGGCTCTTAAAATCGGCTACGGCTCTCTCGGTGGCTGGGACACCTTCGGACCGGAACGATTGATTACAAAATCAAGCAACAATGTCTTATACGAACTCGATCATAAACCAGCTCTTATGCTTTATAAGGAATATTTGGGCGAGAAAGCTAAAGATCTACCCGGTAGCGGCTTGTTGTTTCCGCTTAGTCTGAAGTTGCCAAAAAGTAAGCAGAGCGGTCAATCCGAGGTGGTCAGAACCTTGTTGGGAGTTGACGAAAAAGCCCAATCGATGACTTTTGCCGGTGATTTGCCGGAAGGACTGTACGTCAAACTAATGAAAGCGAATTTCGACCGTCTGGTCGACGGGGCTTCCGGAGCAGCGAGCATGAGCGTTGAGGCGCTCGGTTCCCATAAACCAGAACTAGCGATTCTTATTAGTTGCATCGGTCGCAAGTTAGTGCTGAAAGAAAGAATTGAGGATGAGATCGAAGCGGTTCGGTCGATTTTTGGGTCTGATGCGGCCATCTGCGGTTTTTATTCCTACGGTGAACTCTGCCCAGTTACGGCAACGGAGAAGCAGTGCCAGCTCCACAATCAGACAATGACGATCACGACCTTTAGAGAAGGGTAGTCAGCCGTGCATAAAGTACTGGAGCGGCAATTGGAACGAATGTTGGCGACCGGACACTCGGTTCCGGTTGAGTGGCGGGAGTTTTTGACCGCGATTTCTGATACTTACACCCATAACGACGAAGATCGGATCTTAAGTGAACGTTCCCTGGATTTGAGCTCCAAGGAGATGGTTAGGATCAACCAGAAGATCCAAGAGGAAGAGGAGAACTTAAGACGAGAGCGGGACCGAGCGAGAACGATTTTAGCGTCGATGAATGAAGGTCTGATTGTCGTCGATCAAAATCGCCAAGTCCTCTCAATCAATCCCGCCGCCCAGCAGTTGTTGGGGATATCATCTCAAAACTCGGTTGGTCAGCGGGCTGAAGAGCTCTGTTCAATCCTGGCCAATGGTCGTCGCCTGTCAGCCGATAAACGACCGATCGACCAAACCCTAAAATATGGTCGACCGATCATTCTGACTATCCAGGACGACATTGGGATTGAAACTCGCTCGGGAAAAAAATTTCCGCTGGCTGTCTCGACTGCTCCGCTCAAAACCAGTCAAAAGATAATTGGAGCCGTGGTCGCTTTCCGCGACATCAGCCAAGAAAAGGTCGCCGCCGGGATCGTTGAACGCCAAGTGATTGAGCGAACCGAAGAGGCCAAGCAGCGGCGGGCTCAACTCCAGGCCTCAATTAAAAACCTCGACATCGGATTTATTATGGCCGATCAAAATCTGAGCGTGATCATGATTAACGAAGCCTCGGTCAATATCCTTGGCAGTCAGATGACCGATCGGCCAAAGAATGTCAATCACAAAATTGCCGTCGGGATGAAAATTGCCGATATAGAGAAGGTGGTCAAGGACAATTTAAAACTGTTCGCCGAATGTCGGCGAGTCCTGATTAATCAACGAAAAGCCGTCTTTCGGAATATTCCAGTCGGCAATCTCTATCTTAACTTCTATATCTCTCCGGTGATCGTCGGCAAAAAGTCAATTGGGGTGGCGATCTTAGTTGAAGATACGACCGAGGCCCGTCTGCTGGAGCGATCGAAAGATGAGTTCTTTTCGATTGCTTCACACGAATTACGGACGCCCTTGTCGGCGATTCGGGGCAATACAGCGATCATAAAAAAATTTTACGGCCAGATTTCTCGATCGGAGATTATGGAGATGCTTGATGATATTCATAGCTCCAGTATTCGCTTAATCGAAATGGTCAGTGATTTTTTGGACCTATCTCGGCTTCAGCAAGGCAAGATCAAATTCAATTTCAAGCCGATGGCGGTTGGTTTGGTGGTGACCGAGGTGGTTAAGGAGTTAGAGTCAACCGCCCAGGCCAATAAATTATACCTTAAGTTTTCCTCGGCTATCGATCGTCTGCCGGCGGTTTTAGCTGATCGTGACCGAGTTAAGCAGATCCTGATTAATCTCGTCGGCAACGCGCTCAAGTTTACCGATCGGGGCGGGGTAACGATTACTGGTCGGACCGAGGGCAAGTTTGTCAGCATTTCGGTCGCCGATACCGGTCGGGGGATTAGTCACGAAAGCCAACGACTCCTCTTTAAGAAGTTTCAGCAGGCCGGAGAAAGCTTATTAACTCGAGACACCTCTCGGGGAACTGGCCTCGGACTTTATATCTCGAAATTACTAACGATGGGGATGGGCGGTAACGTTAGTCTAATCAAGACCGAGCCGGGTCAGGGGTCAACTTTTGCCTTCAGCCTGCCACTTGTCAAACTAGCTCTTAAAACCCCCAACTTGACGGGTAAAAAAATTACCTCATAATCAAATTGAAATGGCCAAGATTTTGATCATTGAAGATGATCCGGTAATCTCCCGAATGTACCAGAGAGTTTTAAAGCTTTCTAGCCACGTGGCCGAGATTGCCGAGGATGGTGAAGTCGGTCTGGAAATGGTTCGAGCAGTAACTTATGACCTGATCGTCCTTGATATTATGATGCCTAAGGTCAACGGCCTGGATGTTTTGAAGCAACTCAAAGCTCACCAGGAAACTGCTCTGGTGCCAGTGGTAATCCTAACCAACTCAGTTAGTGACAAGGTAATCAAGGCGGCGATGGCTATGGGGGCGGCTCGGTACCTGCTTAAAAGTGATCACGATCCGATGGAAGTGGTCGAGATTGTTGAGGACGTTTTGCGGTCCAAAAAAAGCTGATATTGGGGTAGCTCTAGTTAACTGCCAATGAAATCGGCCAACACGACTGAAATATTAAACATCTCTAGTTTTCGGGTGTTGCTTGCAATTAGTCAATAATACTTCATAATTATATTGTTAAAGACAGGGAGTAGGTCGTCTGGAGTTAATTAAAGGAATTTATTAGAAAGAAATTGAATGGCAAAGAAATTATATGTTGGGAATTTGTCGTACGACACAACCGAAGACAGCTTGAAAGAAGCTTTCTCTCAAGCCGG
>CAYIGA010000020.1:0-3346 GCA_964362925.1 uncultured Candidatus Saccharibacteria bacterium
CGGCTCGACATAGTCGCTTCGCTTCTAGCTCTCGCCGACAAGCGGCTCGACATAGATATAGTCGTTGTACCAGTTGGGGGAGGAGGAATAATTAGCGGCGTAGGGCTTAATTCAGAGTAGGACTGTCTTACTGTATGGGCGCTATGTGCCTACGGCTAGAGGATAGTCCTAGCTGGTGAGTATTAGATTTTGATTAGCCAGCCAACAGCGACGGCGATGGCGATTACCAGCGTTCCGGCAAAAAATATTTTCAGGGCGCTATATAATAGATGACGACCAATGATGTAACCCTTAAACAGCCCTAAACAAAACAGAGCGAAGAGCGAAAATCCGACCGACCAATAAAAACCAACCTTCGTGTCAGCCGAAAAAACGTAAGGCAAGAGAGGGATTAAGCCGATCAATAAATAGGAAATCAGCATAATCGTCGCGTCGACGACGGAATTGTCGTTCTCTCCTGGTTGAGGTAGCTCGTTTGCGGAGTCTTCGGACAAATAAACCCCCACGCCCATCGATATTGACTCAACCAATATTAAAATAACGCCGCTTAAAATAATTTCTCGACTTCCTAGTCCGGCGAACGATACGCCCGAGAGCAACCCAACGGTTGAAACTAAACTATCTTCGGCACCGAAAATAAAATTCCGTAAATAGCCACGCCTCATTAGACTCCATCGTATATTAAATACTTGGTCTAAAAAACATTTGCCGGTCAGTTGACGAACACATACCTCTCCAAGAAGGACTGTCCTTTACCCGAGGACTCTATTTTAGTAAATGTAGCCCCAGTTTTCAGAGGCGGACATCGTTCGAAGAGTAATTATTCCTCTCCCGACGTAGTTCATATCTTCAACTACCAAACGATCACCGTGGACTTCCTTAATTATACCGGCGTGACCCCAGCCACTAGCACCGTTTACAAAAATTGCGTTGACGCGTGGTACTGTTCCAGTTGCTAAACCTGCCGCTCGAGCGCTACGCAAATAATCTCTAGCATTACCCATACCGTTGGGTAGGTCGGGACGTTTATAGTGAACGTACCAGGTGCACCAACCTGGTAAACCGCCATTATAACTCCCCCATATTGTACCGATGATTTCGTAACCGCCGTTGGACGACGTGTTTGTACGGCTATTGGAGGTGCCACGATTGCGATTCTGTTGAGCGAGCTGTTTTCGACGGGCGGCCTCGGCCAGTTTTTGTTGCCGCGCCTTCTCTTTATTTATTTCTTCCAACCAAGCCAGTGACGAATTGGTATCTTCGGCGGGAATAATTAGCTCGCTGTCGAGCTTGATTTTGCCAGCGTCTAACGGCTTGAGACCGTTAGCGTCCAAGAGTGAGCCGACACTTAAGTTGTATCGAGCGGCTATGGTCGAGATAGTATCGCCTTTTTCGACTTTATAGATAATAACTGCCACCTGTTCAACCTCACCGGTTAAAATTGTTTGAGTACCCAAAATTTGAGGTTTACCCAAAAAACCTTCAGTGGGCAGTTCGATATCACTGGAAAAATCGGCCGCGCCGACCTGATAGGCCTGACCTTCGCCGACTGAAACGGTCAAAAAGACCGCCAAAACAACGCCAAAACTAATTTGGATCGAATATTTTTTAATAAATCTGACCGGTCGTTTTGGCAGACGTTTACCGATTTTTAGAGATCGGATAGTCGAAAAAAGGCCACTGGCAAGTTCTAGGATTGAACTTGTGACTTTAGAAAGGACTTTACGGAAAAATTCAGTTATCGAATGTGTGTTTTTTCGTGTTCTGTCTAACAAGGGGAGTATGAAGCCTCCTTTACAGTTGGACGATTCCAAGTTTATCAGGTCTGTCTGATTTGTCAACCCCCCGTGCCCGCCAACGACCTGTGAACCTACTTATTCTTGGAGTTTGGAGCAAATTGGGCAGGATTCGCTTAAGCGGTAACCGTCCAAAAAAACGATCAAGGCCGAGAATACCGGTAGAATCGACAGGAAATATTTAAAATCGGCCAGCCGTCGTAAAATCCAGCCGAGTCGGCCAGTTAAGAGCCACTTCCCGATAATCACCGCCGCCCAACCCGGGCCAATCGGGATAGCGTAGATCGATTGGTCGGGTCGGTAAGCCCTGAGCAGTCGGCCGTGCAATTTTCTTCGGAGGCATTCAGCGACAAATGCGCCGTCGTAAACGGCTGATTGAGCCATACCGCTATAAGCGCTGGCGACGGCATCACCGATAACATAAACGTCTTGGACGTCTTTTGCTTTCAGAGATAGATCAACCAAAACCCGACCGCTACTGTTAAAGGTTAAGCCCTTAATTTTCTGGTAGAGTTGGTTAGTCATCACTCCAGCTGTCCAGATCAGGGTTTTGGTCTTAAGTTTCATATCGGCTAGATAGGCGGCCTCAATCCGATTTTTCAAGATTGGCGTATTAAGAAAAATATTGACACCCAAGCGATGAAGTCGCTGGAAGGCCAAATTTGAGACGTTTTTGTTGAGCGTCTTTAGTAATCGATCGCTAGTTTCAAATAGGTCAATAATAATTGTACTCGGGTTAAGTCGATGATAACCAGCCATTTTACGAGTGTAAACGCTTAATTCACCAGCTAGCTCGACACCAGTCGCTCCGCCACCAACCAAGACTAAATGAATCGGCCGACGTTGGCCTTTTTTAAGATCGACTGCCGCTTCGATAAATAATTCGTGAAGGTGCCTTTTCAACCGCAAGGCATCGGTGATGGATTTAAGGGTGAAAGCGTGCTCCTCTAGGCCGGGGATATTAAAATAAGCGTTTTGACTACCGAGCGCCAGGATAAGCGAATCGTATCGGTATTTTGAACCGTTCTGCCCGAGTAATTGTTTAGTCTTAGGATAAATAATTTCGATGGTGTCTTGGACGATATTAACCGCTCTGTCTTTAAAAATTGTCGACAGCGGAATACAAACCTCGAGCGGTGAACGACCGGTCACGACACGATAGAGGGCGGCGGTATACTCAAAATGGGTCTTATCGGAGACTAGGGTAATTTCAAACTCGTTGCTGAATTTGGCCAACTGTTTGGTCGCTTCGATACCGCCAAATCCACCACCAACAATCACCACCCGATGTTTTTGCCTTACCTCCCCCATAGCTCTAGGTTATCAGATTACCGTCTATCTCACGACCTACCCACTGCAGGGAGTAAGTCGTGAGAACACGACGTGATATTCATAGCTATTAGGGACAAGTCCCAACAACTGGCTATTTTGTTAAACCGAAAGAAAGAGTCATCGTCGGTAAAAGTAATTAATAAACTAACCTGGGATTGGGACTTGCGGGCACATGGGGACGGTTCTCTTTTTAAGTTAAGATTGCAAAGATTTTTCTT
>CAYIGA010000020.1:3446-10900 GCA_964362925.1 uncultured Candidatus Saccharibacteria bacterium
TGCGGGCACATGGGGACGGTTCTCTTTTTAAGTTAAGATTGCAAAGATTTTTCTTTTCCTGAATATTTGTTAGTATTTTTTTGGTATAAAAAATACAGATTATGTAAGATGATGAATATTTTGCAAACGAAGGAAATCAAGAGAACCGTCCCCAATGTTCCTCAATTTGGCTAGGTGTTGACTAATACATACAAATACATTACTTTATATGTATGTCGCTAACTAGTTCGCTCATCTTGCTCGCCAAGGTTCGAAGATGAAAGCACTACTGAATGTTAAAATTGATCAACAAACTAAAAAGGCGGCCCAAAAACTGGCCAAGGAGATGGGGCTGTCCTTGAGCGCTGTCGTTAACGGTACTCTGAAAAACTTCGTCAATGACCGGACAGTCCGCTTTGAGGCCCCCTTAAAGCCAACAAAATATCTGGAGAAAATTTTAGAGCAAGCCGAAAAAGATCGTCTAACTGGTAAGAATATTGATGGTCCCTTTTCGACGATTGATGAGATAAAGGACTATTTGTCTTCATAAACCGCTGATGAAGGTAGTATTCCATCGAGCCTTCAAAAAACAGTGGCGATATATCAAACAAACCCAACAAGAGAAATTTCTTGAAAGATTAGAGCTTTATCTAGACAACCCCAGCACGCCATTATTGCGCGACCATTCGCTGTCAGGACAATGGAAGGGCTATCGTAGCATAAATGTTGGCGGGGACTTACGGGCAATTTACAAATTAGAAAAAGAGAGGTCCGTAAAATTTGTGGCCATCGGCACCCACAGCCAACTCTACCAGTAGTAAACTAGAAATTGCACATGGGGACGGTTCTCTTTTTAAGTTAAGATTGCAAAGATTTTTCTTTTCCTGAATATCTGTTAGTATTTTTTTGGTATAAAAAATACAGGTCAGGTCAGATGGTGAATATTTTGCAATTGATGTCCAAGTGGTGGCGGGTATTATTTAGAAATAACCTAAACGATACTAATTGTTGACAATTTCCGACTTTACTGTTATGATATTTGGACTTTACCGACACCCTGGATCACAGAATGAAAGTAAAGAATCGTCGCGGCGAAGAAGAAAAATGCCGCTCGCTGTCGTCAAGACAGTAATATTGCTTTCGGATTGTTGCCCTGTTTAAAAAACAAGCGGCTTGACTGTCTGGGAGCCCTCGACCAAAAAATTTGGTCGAAACCAACAGTAGAAAGGCTGTTTGCCAGACAATGTACAACAACACTAGAACCTCTCGGCGTCCCTTCTTAGGGAGAAGTCGCCAGCAACGTTTTGGTCGTCACGGCCCGAAATCAACCACCGTCGACCCATTGCGATTTATCAATAAATCGGCCGACCAGCCGATCGAAAGGCCGTACGAGCCAACGCACACTTTTAGTGATTTTGGCCTGAATAGCCAAATTGTTGAGCGCGTCAGTCGTCATGGCTATGTGACGCCGACGCCCATTCAGGATCAAGCCATTCCGGTCGTTATGACTAATACTGACATAATCGGCTTAGCCGATACTGGAACCGGTAAAACGGCGGTATTTTTATTGCCCTTGATCGATAAGATGCTATCCGACCGAAGTCAAAAAGCCCTCATAATAGTTCCAACCAGAGAACTGGCGGTCCAGATCGACGAAGAGCTGAAAGCTTTTGCTAGTGGCCTGCCGATTTATTCGGCGGTTTGTATCGGCGGTAACGGTTACGGCCACCAAGATCGAGCTCTCCAGCGTCGACCGCAATTTGTCATCGGCACGCCGGGACGGCTTAAAGATCATTTTGAACGCCGAACATTGCGTCTGAACGATGTCCAAAACCTCGTCATTGACGAAGCTGATCGATTAGTTGATATGGGCTTTATTAGAGACATTCGGCTCTTGGTTGGGAAACTACCGATTGATCGCCAAACTCTCTTTTTCTCGGCGACAATGGCGCCAGAAGTGCAAGATATGGTTCAAACTTTTTTACGTTCGCCCCAAACTATCAGCGTTAAAAAACGGGAAACTTCGATTAACGTCGATCAGGATGTCATTCACTTCACTGACAATTATCACAAAATGACCCTCCTCCACGACCTGTTGGCTAAGGCTGAATTTAAGAAAGTCTTGATTTTCGGCAGAACTAAGCATGGCGTTGAAAAGTTAAATGAAGCTCTGCGCGAGCGCGGTTTTAGTTCGATTTCTATTCACGGCAACAAAAGCCAATCCCAGCGACAGCGGTCATTAAACGAGTTCAAAGCCAATCAAGCCCAAGTTATGGTCGCGACCGATGTCGCCGCTCGGGGCTTGGATATTCCCAATGTCACCCATGTCATCAACTTCGACTTGCCCCAAAGCTTCGGTGACTATATTCACCGTATCGGTCGAACCGGCCGAGCCGATCAAAAGGGCGTCGCTTTAACTTTTGTCTCGTAAGATGCCAACCCGCGATATCGCCGTAATTTCCCACCAGGGCGAAAAATTGAGCAAGGTAGAATTGGATATTCGCAATATCGCCGTCATCGCTCACGTCGATCACGGTAAAACGACTCTTATTGATGGTCTCTTGAAACAGTCGCACACTTTTCGTGATAACGAAGCGGCGATGAGTCAGACGCTAATTATGGATTCCAACGATCAGGAACGCGAACGCGGGATCACTATTCTGGCCAAAAACACCGCCGTCACATACAAAGGGGTCAAGATTAATATTGTTGACACCCCCGGGCACGCTGATTTTGGTGGCGAAGTGGAGCGAACATTACTGATGACCGATGGGGTGCTGTTAATTATCGACGCCAAAGAAGGGCCGATGCCTCAAACAAAATTCGTTTTAAAAAAAGCCTTGGAACTCGGTTTGCGGCCGATTGTGATCATTAACAAGATTGATAAATCAGATTCGCAAATCGACAAGGTTCTGGGCGATACCGCCGATCTATTTTTGGATCTAGCGACCGATTCCGCCCAACTGGAATTTCCGGTCTATTACGCCATCGGGCGAGACGGCAAGGCCTGGGCCGAGGCGCCAACGAGTGAACAGTTAAGCGCTCCTGCCGACTTGACGCCAATTTTTGAAGCGATTTTAGCCCACATTCCCGCCCCCAAAGTCGCCCATGACCAGCCGTTCCAAATGCTGGTGACAGCGCTTGACTGGGACAATTTTCAGGGTAAATACGCTATCGGCAAAATTACTCGTGGGACCGCCAAACCCGGCTTGCTAGTGACAATCGGAACAGCCGATGCTTGGCGAGAAACCGCCAAGATTGATCGAGTTTACAGTACCCATGGCCTTAAACGCTTGGAGGTGGACTTGGCCGAGTCGGGCGACATTGTCGCTCTTACTGGCATTAGGAATTGTCGGATCGGCGACACCGTTGCCGATGCTGATCAACCCGAGGCTTTGCCGACGCTCCAAATCGCCGAGCCAACCTTAAAAATGGCCATTTCGGCCAATACCTCGCCGTTTGTCGGCCAAGAAGGGACGCAATTAACTAGCCAAAAAATCTACGAGCGAATTGTTAAAGAATTGGAGGTTAATGTTTCCTTGAAATTAACGACCGGCGAAAACAATCAATATATTATTTGGGGTCGAGGTGAACTGCACCTCTCGGTCTTTATTGAATCCTTGCGTCGGGAAGGTTTTGAGATGCAAATTAGCAAACCGCAAGTGGTCACTAAAATGATCGATGGAGTACTGCAAGAACCGGTCGAAGAACTGACAGTTGATGTTAAGAGCGACTACGCCAGTCCTGTTACCGGCGAAATTGGCAAGCGCAAGGGCATTATGACGAGCCAAACAGAAAATGATGATGGAACATCGAGAATGATGTTTGAAATTCCGACTCGGGGCTTGCTCGGCTTGCGTAATCTTTTATTAACACTATCGCGAGGGACGGCGACGATTAACTCACTCTTTTTGCGTTTCGAACCAGTTTCTGGCGCCATTCCTAAAACTCGTAACGGCGTTTTAATCGCTTCTGTTGGCGGTAAAGCCGTCTCCTACGGTCTCAATAACGCCGAACAGCGCGGCCAAATTTTTATTAATCCTCAAACGCCGGTTTATGAAGGGATGATCGTCGGCTTACACGCCCGGGAAAATGATTTAGAGGTCAATGTCACCAAGGAAAAAAAGCAGACTAATGTTCGAGCCGCTGGGAGCGACGACGCCATTATCCTGACCCCGCCGACCATTTTGTCGCTTGAACAAGCGATCGATTTTCTTGACGACGACGAACTCCTGGAAGCAACGCCAAAGTCACTCCGATTACGCAAAAAGATTCTCAACTCGTCTCTGCGTGCCAAAGCAAAGAAATAATTTACCTCTGGTGATCAACAATCAGAGGTAAATTAGCCAACTCCTTACATATTGACAATCTCATTTTGAAGTTGTAAACTTCTTGTAGCCTGCTCGAAGCACACGAAGGACACCGCTTCCTTGCCGAGCTGGAAGGAGTTCTAAGCTATGAGCATTAAGCCAACGCCCGATTTCCGCCTAGATCGATGGTTGCTTCGGATGTGTTTTAAGTTCGGAAGAGTGCCTATTATCAGTCACATCTTCTTTGTCTTGGCCCGCCAATTAGCGAAAAAGCATGGCCGCCGGGACGGAGCGCGCAACTATCCGCCACCCGCTCGATAACGACTTAGCCAGCCCGCCCGATTCAGACATCTGTGATGACGGTGGGCTTTTCTTTACCTAATCAAGCTCGCTCGGGCTTCTTCGCCCGTCGTAACTTCTTCAACGACTGCCGCGATGATGACGATGAGGGCTCTCACTTTGAAGAAGCGAGACAAGGGCGACATCGACGCTTTGCCAGCCGTGGTATTCCGGCGAAGAATAACAATCTGGGTGCCCGAGAAGATTTGAACTTCCGATTTCTGGGACCACAACCCAGCGCTTTAGACCACTAAGCTACGGGCACCATATTAACTGACTAATTTTAGCAAAAATAATCGCCTATGTCTGGACAGGTTGCCAATATTAGTTTTCAACCGGTTGTCGTCTTTGGCCGTTTTGTTACGATGAAAAGGTGAAAAAAATCCTCTCGATCGGCGAGGCGACCATAGATTGCTTTGTTTTTTTGAAAGACGCGGAAGTTCGTTGTCATCTTAATAACGCCAACTGCATGCTCTGTATCCATTACGCCGACAAGATTTTGGCGGAGAAGTTGGTTTTTACCGTTGGCGGTAACGCCGCCAACACTTCGGTCTCGTTTGCTCGGCTCGGTCTGGACAGTCAACTCTACAGCGTCGTCGGCGACGACGCTAACGGCCGCAAAATCCTGGCCGCCTTAACTAAAGAGGGCGTTGATCAAGGCTACATTCAGAAATTTGCCGGCACGACCAGCTACTCGACGGCGATTGTTTTTCAAGGTGAACGAAGTTTGCTTATTTACCATGAACCGCGCGATTATCTTATTCCCAACCTTGAACCAGTCGATTGGGTCTACCTAACCAGTCTCGGTCAGAATTACCGGCTGGCTTACGACAAAGTGTTGGCGTTTGTAACTAAAACCGGCACTAAGTTAAGTTTTAATCCGGGTTCGTTTCAACTTAAAGACGGGGTCGGGGTTTTGAAAAAATATTTTGCCGCGACCGAAGCGCTCTTTGTCAACAAAGAAGAGGCGATGCTCCTAACCGAACAACCAGCCTCGGCGTCGATCAAGACGCTCTCCGAAGCGTTGTACGATTATGGCGTCAAGATCGTCAATATTACCGATGGCCCGAACGGCGCTTATTGCTTCGATGGTCACGAATTACTGTTTCAGGATATTATCCCGTCCGGTATTGTTGAGCGGACTGGCACCGGCGACGCTTACGGCTCTGGTTTTACCGCCGCCCTACTTTCTGGCCAGACAATCGACGAAGCGATGCGCTGGGGAATGGCTTGCGCCGCTGGGGTGGTCAATAAGATCGGTCCCCAAACCGGCTTGCCGACAAAAGATAAGCTCCAGGAACTGCTGGCCGACCATCCGAAAATTGTCCCTAAAACCGTTCGACGGTAGATTTATTGCTAATTGTTAGTTAAAATTAGCAGGGCTTAATGGTGTTCGGCCATCGATCGGCTCTCGGCTTCTTGCTGACAGTCGATTGCTGGCACGCTGATAGCCAGTACAATCCGCCCGGAGCTCAAAGCCCCAAAGCTTGCTGGATGACAGAAATCCATTATGTCACGCCGTGCGCTTGAAGCTGGGCAGGTAGTTGGATATCTTTACAATTCGCGCCCGTAGCTCAGCGGATAATCGAGTTTCACTCTCATATCCACTTGCGCTACGATGGCGGTGATAGCTTGCGCCCGTAGCTCAGCGGATAATCGAGTTTCACTCTCATATCCACTTGCGCTACGATGGCGGTGATAGCTTGCGCCCGTAGCTCAGCGGATAGAGCGTCTGGCTTCGGACCAGAAGGCCGAGGGTTCAATTCCTTCCGGGCGCACCAATGAGGAAATAGCAAGCCAGAGGAAGCCGCCTCGCTTCGCGCGGCGACCAGTTTTTATTGAATTTTCGGGGCAAAAACGAATTGGCGATTTTGAAAGAAGGAAAGAAAAATTATTGATCATTGAATTCATAAGATTTTTAACAAGAAACAGCAGAGATGCTGATTTTTTGTCTGAGCTTGACAGGGTAGATGAAATATACTATATAAGTAGCGTTATCAGAATCGCAAGAAACTGGTAATCTATGCGGTAATAATGCCGTAGAGAACACAGTACCATGAGGAGGTAAAGTATGGACCTGATAGCGATGGGTGCAGGTTTCATCCTCAGCCACTTGTTCGCTCATGTCGCGTTCCGAGAGGACGACGAGGGCGACCGGATGTTGGTGTTCGACAGCATCAATTTATGGTTCGGCCTCTTCCTGATCTTTGGGCGCAGCAATCACCTCATCGGCGGATAGCCGCCGTGAAGTGCCCAGCCGAGCACCGTCATCCCATTCGAGCCCCTTGCGGATTCTGATTCTGCTGGGGCTCCATTTTTTCTAAAATCAATGTTTTATTTTTTAGGTATTCGCTCCGCGAATTCTTGGATTGAATGCCGCCAAAGAAAATTGGAAATTGTTAAATCTTGCGACGAAACCGCTCCGAATTTTTTGGGCAATAATGCGTTCGGACTAATTCAAGAATACTGCACAATTTGACACATTCCCGTTCGTCTGGGATGCTGATATTATGGAAGATCAAAATCTTGGTCAGCCACAAGCACCAGCTCCGGCACCAGTTGCCCCCGCGGCGATGACCGAAGCTAGCGCTAGCAACGGTAAGAGTAGCGGGTTAACTTGGTTACTCGTTGTCGTTGTTTTTGCCGTGGTTGCTTATGGAATCTACTACTTCTATAGTCGCTAGTCGCTAGTCGCTAGTAAGTGACTTCCCAAACGTATCCCCGCTTGGGATAGTCGGCGGGATACGCCTCGTAAAGCTCGCAGTTTCACTGCTCGCTATAGTCGGCGGGATACGCCTCGTAAAGCTCGCAGTTTCACTGCTCGCT
>CAYIGA010000021.1:0-10593 GCA_964362925.1 uncultured Candidatus Saccharibacteria bacterium
ATGCATATATTACCCCTCGGGCAATTCTTCTCAACAAAGTGGGCTCGGCAGGGATCGAACCTGCGACCAACCGGATATAAGCCGGTCGCTACTACCACTGAGCTACGAGCCCACTTCGTTGAGAACATAAAGCATTTGCTCTGCCGTTGAGCTACAGGCCCGTTAAAACGGAGTAATCTTATTACTTTTCTAGCATAAGGTAAAGCGTTCGAAGTGGCTAGATTTGACAGGGAAAAAGAATTTGCTACTTTGACTCTGACACCTTAGGGGTTCTTCTTCTAGGGGTCTTGGCCCTTTGACTTGGTTTGGGTAACACCCGAACCAGTCGGAATTTGGAGGGAAATACAAGCGTAAGGTTTGCTCGCCGAGCGAGGGTTTCTCGATGCGTTTACGACGCGTCTTGACGGAATTCTAGCACCGGCTTGAGCGCCCTTTAACAACTAGAAGGAGAAATGTTATGGACAAAGTAAAAATATTCTTCATCCGCTTTCTCGTTGCCATTCTGGCCTTTCAAGGCACGGTAGCCACCCAGTTGATTAACGTCAACGGCGCCCGCGCCGCTGGAGAACCAGTCGTGGTGATTAACGAAATAATGTGGATGGGGTCAACGGCCAGTGCCGCCGACGAATGGATCGAGCTTCGAAATAACACCGATCAAGTAATTAATCTGACTGGCTGGTGGCTAACCAACGCCGCTAGTAGCGGCGGCGCTTTAACAATTTCCGCTGGCGTAGTGGCCGCTCGGGGATTCTTCTTAATCAGCCATTTTGCCGAAACCAGCGCCAGTTCAATACTTGATATCGCCCCGGATCTGGTGGACAACGATATCGTCTTAAGCAACACTTGCGCCCCGATTGAGTTAATTAAGCCAGGGGAAGAGGAGGAAGACGAGGAAACGGTGGTTGATTCGATGGGCTGTAACGGCTCAAAATACTTCGAGGGGCTAAACGATACTGTTACGCCGTTGAAAAAGTCGATGGAACGTCAACTGATTCTGGTTGATGGAACACAGGCCAGCAGTTGGCAGACTAGCGCTGGTTTTGTCAACTTAGACGCTCCAGCCGCGCCGAGCAACTTCGCCACGCCCAAGAAACTAAATGACGACTCTAAGCCACTCGAAGACGTTGGCTTGGTCAACGATGGACAAGACGAGGACAAGGATTTCACCGCCATTAAAACAGGATATCCGGTTTCATGGAGCGGATTTTCTGACCCGGAGTCAGGTATTGCCAATTACCAATTACAGATTATCCGATTAGGCCCAGTTAGCGCTGAAGTATCAAAAGTGATCATCGTCACCGACCCGTTAGTCAAAAGTTATACTTTTTTGGCCAATCAGTTCACCGCTTCACCGGAAGCCGAACTCGGTGGCTTGCAAGAGGGGATGAAGTACGAAGCCCGCGTCCGGGCGACTAACGGCGTCGGCATTACCGGCGCTTGGGAGGACTCGGACGATATCGTCGTTGATACCGTCAATCCGGCGCCACCGACGATGGTCGTCGTTTCGGACGTCGCCAATGACAACGGCGGTAGTTTAAAAGCCAGCTGGAAAGCTTCAACTTCGGTTGACGAGATTACTTACCAGCTCAATTACCGCCGAGTCGGGGATTCGACTTGGACGCCTGTCGATATTAGTCCGACCCTGGAAAAAACCATCAGTGGTCTCCAAAACGCCCCGACCAGCTATGAGTTCACCGTCGAGGCGATCGACTTTAATAGCCAACGCTCGGCTCCAAGCGCCGTTGTTACTGGCCAGGCGCTCGTCAATCTAGTCCCGATCAATCCAGTCCCGATCAATCCAGTCCCGATCGTTCTAGTCCCGATCATTGAAGCCAGTAAAATTGTTGTCAGTCAAAATAAACCAGGGCTTGACGATACTGTCGCTGGCCAGGCCGGAGCAACTAATAAACCAAAGGTAGTTGTGACCTTGCTGTCGGCACTGCCAGGCAACCCAGCGTCGACCGTCATCGGCTCGGTTATGAGCAATGCCGATGGGTCGTTTGCGGCTATTGGTATCGGCGATAACAAATACGACCAGGTCTGGTTGCAACTGACCGACACTAGCAATAATCTAAGTCTACCGCTGAAGTTAAGTAACGATATCGTCGGCCCAGCGGCGCCGGTGCTAAATAACGCGGCTTCAAAATGCCAGTCCGATACTTGCCGGGTTAGTCTCGATTGGCAAGCCGGTTCCATCGACACGACTAGCTATAAAGTCGTCTTTAGCGTTGACGGAGTCGATCAACAGACTTTTGAAGTCACCGCTACCTCAATGGCGATGGATCAGCCAACTGGTAAAAGTTATCTATTCAAGGTGATCGGTTTTGACCAGTACGGCAACCCTAGCCTACCAAGTAATGTCTTCTCGATTGCCTTAACAAACGGGGTGAAGACAACGGTTGGGCCAGCTGGCGGCCAACCAGTGACGACGACCGAAGCCATTTCCGGATCGAGAGCAATTAGATCGACGACCGTGCCACCGTCACCAGCCGCTCCAGCCCAGTTTGTACCGAAGGTCAAAGCGGCCGAACTAGTCGTTGAGTCACCTTCGGCGTCGACTCCCCCGTTGGTGGCGGACGCTGAGAACAGCCGTGACTGGGTCCGCATCTTGGTCGTGGTCGTGCTCCTGCTCGTTATCGCTGGCAGCTTCTACGCGCTGTCGCGATCGGTCCAAGAGACGCCAGAAGAAGAGTTCGATCGGAACAAGGCCGAATCGAAAGATAAAACGATTCCGGCGGCAACTAAACGTCGACGAAAACGCCGTCGCCACAAGAAAACGTAATGTTGGCAAGAACGATCTGTCCTCAGCCGGGCGGATCGTTTTTGTTTGTCCCTAAATCCGCTAGAGTATTTTTGTAATGGAAAAAAGATTTTCGCGGCAATTTTTCATCAAAGCAATCTTGGCTGGACTGTTTATTTTTGCCGTTTATTCCAACATCGGTCTAATTATTCGCAACCACAAACTTGGCCAGATATTGCGGGAAAAGAAAACCGCCACTGCCCAGCAGTCGTTTAATAACGAAAAATTAAAATTATTAATTGCCTACTATCAAACGCCGTCTTATCAAGAAGTCGAGGCGCGGCAACGCTTAGGCCTTAAGAAACCCGACGAAACCGTTTATGTAGTTAAGGGCTTGACAACTAATACCGACCAAAGTCCCGCTCTTAGCGATGATTTGTACAACGATATTCAACCCGCCCCGCCTGCTCCCGAAAC
This sequence comes from uncultured Candidatus Saccharibacteria bacterium, assembly GCA_964362925.1. Classification (GTDB taxonomy): domain Bacteria; phylum Patescibacteriota; class UBA1384; order 2-12-FULL-50-11; family 2-12-FULL-50-11; genus JANLIQ01. The sequence continues at coordinate 3,218 of CAYIGA010000021.1, forward strand.
CAATATCCAACTGTGGTGGGAGTACTTTTTTGGCGACTAGCGTCGCTAAAATGACCCAATTTCCAAATTACGGAATTACTAATTTCAGTGCCGGTGGGTGGAATGTCGCCAACGGACGCGCTTTTCACAAGAGTTCAAAGTTGAACCTCCGACCCAAGGGGGCTACTGTCAATAATTTGCCAGTTTGTGCCGACGGGTGGAGTTGAACCACCGACTTACGGATTATGAGACCGTCGCTCTAACCGCTGAGCTACGTCGGCAAATCTTCAAAATTATACCAGTTAGTCAGCTTGATTTCACTAGTTAATCCATTTGCAGTACTGCTAGACTAGATTGTGAAAATGTTTAGATTATTCAAACAAAAGCTGGAACCCGAAGCTTTTTACGCCTATATTCACCGAATGCCCGATACGGTCAGTGTCAAATGGCAAAAAGATGGCGATTATATAGTTGGTGAAGTTGGCTTCGACAATTTTTCCTTTGTGACGCAAGCTAGGAGCGCCGAAGAATTTGTCGAGCTGGTTAATGAGGGAGTGGTAATCTCCAACAATGTCCCCAAAGACTATATCGAGCGGTGAAACCGCGAGCTTTACGAGGCGTATCCCGCCGACTATATCGACGCCTAAAGGGGAGCGAAAAGATACTCTCCCAACTCCAAGGTTCTTGATGAGCTTATCCAAGCCGCCCCAGGTTCTCACGGATCGTGGGAGGCAGTCAAAGAAAAATCCAAGCCGGTTTTCGCTTAAAGTATGGCATGGGGCAAAGCGACTACAAAAATATCAGCAAGAGAAAGCTCGTTAACGCCCTTGTCCGATTAAGTAGAATCAGCACGCTCAATATTAAGAAAGTACTAATCACACCTGGAAACTAGAGAGTCCGGGAGCGGTTCGTCCGTATCCGATTCCAGTTGATCCATCCAGAAATTAAAGGTTGGGTTGTCGGCGGTATTATTAAATGGCTGGTTGACAACGAAATCTGCAGCCAGAAGACTTTTTGAGAAACTGTTACGAAAGTAGTCTGGGATCAAGAAAGCGGCGCGAAGGGGAAAACCACGGAGATTGTGGAAAACTTGGTTGCTCTTATTTTGTAGTCCAAATCCTTTTGGCGGGGAACTAGCAACCGATCTTTACACTAACACTCTGTATTTTTTTCCAGCGACCTTAAAGACAATCCTCTGGTAGGCAAGCACTTAGAGACGGTAGAGTTTAACCCCTAGAGCAATTCCAAGCCCCTAAATAATATCGTTCTCAGTTCCGAAAATCCGAACCATTGCCTCCGGCAATACCAGGCGATACGCCCACTTCGGCTAGGAGTTTCCCTAGTGCCGATAGCCCGATCTACCGACTACAAAAACAAAAACCCGTCTTTTCGACGAGTCTTTGTTCTTGTAGCGGGGGTTAGATTCGAACTAACGACCTCGTGGTTATGCGTACCATTGCAACTTTCATTGCCCCATTTTCATCGGTTGATGAGAATGAATTTTTGGTCTGGACTGTCCCTTGACCCGCAAAGTTATACGGGTCTCCACCTACCAGTCTCTACACCTTCCTAGTCACTTTATCGCATATATGCGATAAAGTTGTTCGGCTTGGCTCGGGATTGCCTCGTCCGCCAGCTGGCGGACAGGGGTTTCCCCGAATTAGATGGATAATCTTCTTAATAGTTACCTACTAAGACGCCCAAGTTCTAAAAATACTGTTGAGCCACGCGAGCTGACCACTGCTCCACCCCGCTATCAGTTATTGTACCCAATAACGTCGCTTCAGTCCAGACAAATTAGTCAGTAAATCATTGATTTTATTGGGATAATCTCCTAAAATTCAGATAATGCCCGCAAGAAACAGATTTTTTCGTCAAATATTTTCAGTTCTGACGGTCGTCTTTATTTTGGCTATTGGCTGGAGTTTGTTTGGTTTAGGCAAAGTCAAGCCAAGCCAGGACGTCGCCATTTCCCAGATCGTTAAAGAGGTTAACGACGGGCGGGTTGACCAGATTATTGTTGAGGGCAACAAAGTCACCGCTCTAACCAAAGACAAGGCTCGGCTGGTGACCTACAAAGAAACTAGCCAGGGTTTGAAAGATTACGGCATTACCGGCGATAAAGTGACGATCAATATTAAAAATCCCGATTCCGGCGCCATTTGGACAACGCTTCTATCTGTTTTACTACCGTTTTTACTCCTGGGTGGCCTGCTGTACTTGATGAGCCGCCAAGCTCGTTCGGGCAATATGCAAGCAATGTCGTTCGGTAAAACGACGGCTCGATTAGCCGACGGCAAAAAAGGGATCACTTTTAAGGACGTCGCCGGGATGAAGCACGTTAAGCAAGAACTGGTCGAAATTGTCGATTTTCTGAAAAATCCGGCCAAATTCAAGGCCCTCGGCGCCGAAATTCCCCGCGGGGTTCTATTGGTCGGGCCGGCTGGTGTCGGTAAAACCTTGCTAGCCAAAGCCGTCGCCGGCGAGGCCGAGGTGCCGTTCTACTCGATCTCGGCGTCAGAATTTGTCGAAATGTTCGTCGGCGTTGGAGCGAGCGTTCACCCTAATACAAAGATTCTTATTAGGCATAATAATTCAACTAAACTACTACCGATTGGTAAGTTTGTCGATCAATTTTATCAAGACAACCAAGAGGGTTTTACTGTTCCAGTTAGCAATGCACAAACTATCGGAGTTGATTTTGCCCGTGGCAACAAATTCTTCGGATCGAGTGCCTGGAAGAAAATCGGGGCGGTCTATCGCCACCGCGTCAATAAAGTATATGAGATTAAATTCACGGGCGGGAATATAACCGTCACAGCTGATCACAGCGTTTTTGTTCGCGAAAAAAATTACATAGTCCCCAAACGGACCGACGAGTTAGAAGTTGGCGATGCTCTTGTTTCTCTCCCATTTAAAACTCGGAGTCTATTTCTTCCTGGTGTGGGCACAACTCATAAAATTAAAAGTCATCCGTTCCCAACAAGACTTCCTTATGATCGATTGCCGGTATGGACATCTGAACCAGTTAATAGCGAGGCGTTAGAATATCGTTTTGTCCCTCGTTCAGTTGCTCATGCTTTTCAGACAACGGGTTCAGTAACTCGGTCGGTTAGTTCGCCAGTTATCGCTGTTAATGCAAATGCCACAGACACACTTACTTACTCCGTTCCTATTACCAGAGATCTTTGTAAATTGCTTGGTTATTATGCGGCTGAAGGTTGGCATCATGGGAGGGCAGTTAAATTTGGTTTTGCAATTAATGAAAGAGAACTCCATCGTGAATGTGTACATTTAATGCGACGAATATTCAATATTAATCCCCATTTCTCGCCAACTAAGAACAATGCGATGCAAATCGAATTTTATTCTGTTCCCTTAACACATTTCTTTGCAAGTCACTGTGGAGAAGGAGCACATAACAAGCATGTCCCAGAGTTTATGTGGGATATGCCGCGAGAATATTTTGTAAGCTATCTCGATGGACTCGTAGAAGGGGACGGACATATAGGTAAAAAGAAATTGATCGAGTTGACTTCCTGCTCGACGCAACTTATCAGCGAACTCTCGTGGCTTCTCCATATGCACGGCATGCCTTGTAGCATTACCAAATATGAACAGAGCGGTGGCCGGTATATAAAAAATAGTAAGTCTCCGCTCCCTGACACTACACATTACCGAATTACCATCGGAAAATCTGCTAACTATCTTACTGGCAACTTGGACACGGATTTCGGTCGTAAAACCACGATTAAAGAAATTATTGAGAAACCCTACGATGGTTATGTCTATGATCTTTGCGGAGTAGATAACGAAGCGTTCTTCGGCGGCCAAAAACCAGTCCTGCTCCATAACAGCCGAGTTCGGGACCTCTTTACCAAAGCCAAAAAGACTGCCCCGACCGTTATATTTATCGACGAACTCGACGCCGTCGGCCGTCAACGGGGCACTGGGCTTGGCGGTTCGCACGATGAACGGGAGCAGACTCTTAATCAAATTTTAGTCGAGATGGACGGTTTCGATACCGAAGCCAGTGTAATCGTTCTGGCCGCGACTAACAGACCCGATGTCCTCGATCCGGCCCTGCTTCGACCGGGTCGGTTTGACCGAAAAGTCACCCTCGACTTACCCGATCGTCCGGAGCGAGCGGAAATTCTAGCGATTCATTCAAAAAACAAACCCCTGGCAAAAGATGTCAATTTAGAAGAAGTCGCCAAATCGACGCCAGGCTTGTCTGGAGCCGACTTGCGCAACGTCGCCAACGAGGCGGCCATTTTAGCCGCTCGGGACAATCGCAAAAAAATCGAACAGAAAGATTTTCGGAACTCGATCGAAAAAGTTTTGCTTGGTCCCGAACGAACCAGCCACTTAATAAAAGACAGGGAGAAGAAAGTCGTCGCCTACCACGAAGCTGGACACGCCATTATCGGCCATTTGTTGGCCGATGCTGACGAGGTCCACAAAGTCTCAATTATCTCGCGGGGGGCGGCCCTTGGTTTCACCTTAAGTCTGCCCAAAGAAGATAATAAACTGATTCCGAAAAGCCAGTTCGAGCACGAAATCGCCCGATTGCTCGGTGGTCGGGCGGCCGAAAAATTAATCTTCAAAGAAGTTACCACCGGCGCTGTTAACGACTTGGAGCGAGCGACCGAAATTGCTCGTAATATGGTGACTGTGTACGGCATGAGTGAGCTCGGGCCGATCAAACTCGGCGAGCGCGAAGAGATGGTTTTCTTGGGTCGGGAGATGGGCATGCATCGAGTCCACTCGGAAAAAGTGGCCGCTAAAATCGACGAAGAGATTAGTCGCCTGATCGACGTTGGCTGGAAATCGGCCGTCGCTTTGCTGAAAAAAGAAATCAAGGTTCTTCACCATATGGCCAAGGAATTACTCGAAAAAGAAACCCTCGAAGATGACGACCTCCGTTTGGTCTTTGCTACACTAAAGGTAGAGAAGAACTAGCTCAAATGCCACCTAAAAGAATTGAGAAAATTTTCTGGATCACCGGATGGATCTACGATTTTTCTAAAATCGCCACCGTTTTGATGATTGGCGGCCTTTTAATTCATTACTTTTTAGTCACTCCTTTAGTCGTCCGCGGCAAAAGCATGCTCCCGAACTTTAGGGACGGCGAGGTTTTGGTGGTTAACAAAATTGTCTATCGCTTCCAAGCGCCGGCTCGGGGTGATGTTGTGGCGATGTATTGGCCGGGAGAAACAGAGAAGCGTTTTATTAAACGGATTGTCGGTCTGCCGGGTGAGACGGTCTTAATTGGCGATGGCTGGATTTTCATCAACGGCGTCCTCCTGAAAGAAAGCTATCTTACTCCCGGCGTTACTACTTCTAACAAACTAACTCGAATACTTCAAACCGACGAATATTTTGTCCTCGGCGACAATCGCTTGGCCAGCTCCGATTCCCGGGCGTGGGGGCCGGTTCCGAAAAGCTTTTTAATCGGCAAGGTTGGCTCGAAAATTTTTCACCTGTCCGGCGCCAATGCCGCTAATTAACCAGCGGACCACGCAGATTAGTCAACACTTTAGAAGTTTTGCTGACAAATTCGACTAACTCTCCACCAAGAGCGCCAGCGTCCAGTTCTTGGTAGGAAACCAGCCAGTCTGGCTGGACGATCGTACTGGAAGATTGTTCGAAGCGATTAGTCCACTCGGCAGTTTTTCCGAGCGCGATCGCGTAGGCTAAATATTTCTCAAATGTCTGGTTGCGCGCCATTGTTGGATCAATCGGCGTCGTCGAACCCAAGAACTGGCCAAAAGACAGCCAGGCCGACCGCTGTTGGAGACCACTGGTAGTGTAATGAGTCAATCTGGCGGTTAAGCGAATTATTAGCCACGAGAGCATAATTGTGCCGACAAACGGAATGAGAAGGTAGGGAGAAAGATTGCTGACGGCTGTCCAAACCAGCCCAGCGACACTAGTAAAGTAGAAGGTAAGGGCGATTAATTTGTAACGAATTCTAGTTAGATGGGGATTTTCGACAAAATATCGGTGAGCGGTGATAACTTCGTAGATGTCGCTAAAGGCGTCTCTGACGGGTGGACTAAAGAGATTTTGCTTGTGAACTTTGATAATCTCAGAATTGGAAATTTTTGATTTCAGAGTCGGTAGAACCTGCTCTAAAATGTTTTTTTCCCAGAGCTGGAGATGTTGATCGGGAGATCGTCTTTTACCGAAAAAATAATCGGGCCCATTTTTAATAATGACCAGATAGCCACGATAACAGAGATCAACCAAGAGCGCCACAATCTCCTCTGGATAGATCTTTTTATTAACTAAGACCCCAACAATCATCGGCGACAGATCAGCCGGTGGCTCAATCACGGTCCGATCAAGCCTGACCTCGTCCTGGCGACGCTGACGGCCGCTTAAAATCAATAAAACGATTAAGGCCACTAGGGGCAGGGAAACGCCGAGAATTATCCAAGGCAGACTGTCTAAGTTTGATAGGACTAGGCGCGCCTCTTCGGCGCTGTTGAGTTGAAGAATCGACTTTGGCCAACTGGCGCTAATCGTCATCAACCCCTTCGGACCGGCATAGTCGGCCTGATAACTGATAGTTTTAGCGTCGAGGAACTCCGAACTGGCGTCGGTTACTCCACCGATAGCGTAGACGTTGCCAGTCAGTGATTGGGTTGCCGACTCTGGACCGCGCTCAGGCAAGCCCGACTTCGCCAAGGCTACGACGGGCAAGCTAAACGTTACCTCCGTTTGATTGATCGTTACCCCTGGCTCTTGGAAAATTTTGAAGAAAAATTGGTCCCGGTTATTGTGGCGAATTAGATTGCCGGTGGTCTGATAGCTTATTTGCCAGCGGCTGGCAACGGTTGTTTTTGACCTCAATCGCGTTGAAGCGCCGCGTTTGGTTAGACGCAACTGGTTTTTAGAGACGCTGGCTCCGTCGGCGAAGACGACAAGGTGACTGAGATTGGAAAAAACTTGCCAGTCTAGAGTACTCGACCCGGCTAAAGCAATTTCCTGACGAACGAGCACCGTTCCGTCTAACTGCAACTCGGCTTTGGCGGTCAGCAGACTTATGCCAACGGCCGCGCGAGTCTGAGGAGTAATAAAAAGCAGACCGAATAGAAGCATTGCTACTAGAACTGCTCGTCGGAGATCCATATAATTATTATTATCTTACATCTAAGACCGTATATCTATTAGATTTTTGCGAGAGTACCCGACGCTTTTAGCGTCGGGGTGAAAGCATAAAAATCTAACAATCATCTTGAGTGTTAGCGAGAGACGAGCGAGTTTACGAGCGACATTCCTTCAATCAGACCCCGTGGCTTTAGCCCGGGGTGATTGATTACTTTTGACTTTTAACTTTCTAAAGTCGGCGGGATACGCCTCGTAAAGCTCGCGGTTTCACCGCTCGCTAT
>CAYIGA010000022.1:0-9395 GCA_964362925.1 uncultured Candidatus Saccharibacteria bacterium
ATATCGGAAATTTTATACCTGCGACTAAGTCGTGCGGTTTTACCGCCGACTATAGGGAAGCGGGCAATGAAAGCTGATATATCTTCCTTGGAGACCGGTTTGTCATCAAGAATATCGGCAATAAATACGGCTAATTGTTGACAGTCTTTTTCTTTTAACCCCCTTGTCGTGATCGCCGGCGTTCCCAGGCGGATGCCGGAGGGCTTAAACGGACCAGCCGGATCAAAAGGAATAGTGTTTTTGTTGACGACAATACCAAAACTCTCCAATTTTTCTTGCGCCTCCTCGCCGGTGATATTTTTCAACCGCAAATCGAGTAGGAAGAGATGATTATCGGTACCGTCGGTTACGACCTTGAAGCTGCGATCTTTCAAGACGATTACCATCGCTTGGGCGTTCTTAATAACTTGAAGGCAATATTTTTTGTATTCGGGGGTTTCCGCTTCGAAAAGCGCTTGGGTAATGGCACTGATCGTGTGGAGATGTGGCCCGCCTTGGAGGCCGGGAAAGACGACTTTATCAATCCTGGCCGCCAACTCCTCGTTTTTACTGAAGATTAAGGCGCCGCGCGGACCGCGAAGCATTTTATGAGTGGTAGTGGTAACAGCATCGGCGCTGCCAAATGGCGATGGGTGCAATCCAGTCGCGACCAGCCCGCTGATATGGGAAATATCGGCCAGCAAATAGGCGCCGACTTTTTTGGCGATAGCGGCAAACGCAGCAAAATTGAGCGTCCGAGCGTAGGCGGTCGAGCCAGCAACAATAATCTTTGGTTTGTGTTCTTGGGCTAGTTTTTCTAGCTTGTCAAAATTGATTTGATTGGTCTCTGGGTCAACGTTGTATTGAACGGACTTGAAAAGTTTGGCAGTCAAGCTGACTTTATGACCGTGAGTTAGATGCCCACCGCCGCCCAAATTTAAGCCCATTATCGTCTGGCCCGGCTCGATTAGGCCGAGATATGCGGCCAGATTAGCCGGGGAGCCAGAATAGGGCTGAACGTTGACGAAGTATTCGGTCTGGAAAGCCTTTTGGGCTTGCTTTTGGCACAAAAGCTCGAGTTCGTCGCAAAATTTGGTGCCGCCGTAATATCGTTTTCCAGGGTACCCTTCGGCGTATTTATTGGTAAAACAACTGGCTTGAGCTGTTTGAACGGCCGGTGAAACATAATTTTCGCTCGGAATCAGCGACAGCGTCGTCTGTTGGCGAGCAAATTCCCGCGAAATTAGCGCCGAAACTTTGGGATTTAACATTCTATCTGGATTCTAGCAGAATCTAACCTGTTGTGAACCTAACTAAGTTGTCGGTGGGTAAGCTACCGAACGAAAAAATACCAATAGGCCGCGGCACCGATGGTTAAAATTAATAAGGTATGCCAGAGTTTTTTGATAAAAATCAGCGCCAAAATCACCACCGCGCCCAGAATTAAGTAATATTTACTATCCATTGACTCTAAATTAACACAAAAATTGACATCTTAATTCTAGTTGATTAGGCATGATTGATAATGTTAAGGTGCTGACATGAGTTGTCTTATGGCGGTCGTCGGTTTGCCGGGGGCGGGAAAATCGGAAGTGGTGGCGGAATTTGTCGCCGCCGGTTTTACGAAAGTATATTTTGGTGGCTTAACCTTGGAAAAAATAAACGAAGCCGGGCTAGAAATTAACGAAGCCAACGAACGACTAATACGAGAAAAACTTCGAGCTGATCACGGCATGGCGGCCTATGCCAAGCTAAACCTACCGAAAATCGAATCCGGTCTAAAATTGGCCAACGTCGTTATCGACGGCCTTTACAGTTGGGAAGAGTATCTGGTTTTAAGAGAAAAATTTCCGTCCATGACAGTGGTGGCTGTTTACGGACCGCCTCGTCTACGCTACCAACGGCTAGCCGATCGGCCAGTTCGTCCGCTGACGTCCAAAGAATGTCAAGGCCGTGATTATTCGCAGATTGAAAATCTCCATCAAGCCGGGCCGATCGCCATGGCCGAACAGACCGTCGCCAATATTGGGACTCTGGCTGATTTGAAAAAAACCGTTAGGGAATTAATCAATGCCCAAGAAAGTTAAAATCAAGGACAAGCGAGTCGGCTGGGACGAATATTTTATGAATATAGCTCAAGAGGTGGCGACGAGGGCGACCTGTGATCGGAAGCACGTCGGAGCGCTTATTGTCAGAGATAGGGTGATTCTGTCAACAGGTTATAACGGCTCAATTCGGGGATTGCCGCACTGCGACGAAGTGGGGCATGAGATGGAAGATGGCCACTGCGTCCGGACCGTTCATGCCGAAATGAACGCGATAGTCCAAGCGGCCAAAAACGGTGTCGCCATTGATGGAGCGACCATTTATACCACCGCCAGTCCCTGTTGGATTTGTTTCAAACTAGTTGCCAACGCTGGTATTAAAATGATTGTTTATGGCGAGCATTACCGCGAACAGCGGATTTTTGAAGTCTCCAAGAAACTGGGGATTTCGCTCATTGATCTTTCGACCAGCGAGGATTGACACATAAGACGACTACTCGTAGCCGATAAAATCTTCATAAAAAATATTTTCTTCAGGCACGCCAGCTGACTGTAGGCTTTGGCGGAGATCAAATACTAATTGGGGTGGTCCGGCGATTAAACAAACGCGTTCGCTAATATCAGGAATCAGGGCTAGCAGATCATTGCTTTTGAGCATTCCGATATGCTCGACGCCGCGAAAGTTTGGATTTTTTGCCGTCAACCCTGCTAGTTCGGCTCGAAAAGGGACTTTGTCTAAACTATTATTGGCCGAAAGGAGAACAACGCTCCGCCGATCTTTCTCTTCAGCCAAGTATCGGCCGATCGACAACAACGGGGTGATGCCGATACCACCGGCCAAGAGCGTTATTGGCTGGTCATTGGCAGATAGAGTAAAGTGACCGTACGGCCCCTTAATTTCAATCTCTTGCTCTGGCTCCATTGCCAACAATGAGCGCTTAAAGGCGCTCGGCGAATCGCGCCAGGCTATCTCGATAATTTCGGGTGTATTTGGTGAAGAAGCGATCGAAAATTCGCGACTGTCGCCCTGACTGTCGGTGTAGGCAGGATCAACTAACGAGCAAAGGAGATATTGGCCGGCGCTAAAATTAAGTTTTTCCGCTGGTTGCCAAAGGGCACTATAAGTTCCAGTCGCAATTTGGCCTCGTCGGATAAGTTTAGCCCGCATTACTTCTTAATGTTTAGCGACAGCGGTCGGTCCTGGATATATTCGAACTCGTTCTTTAGGGCTAGTTCGGCCTTGGCCAGTTCCGAGCCGATATCAAGGTAGTGTTCGGGTCGGCTTAGCAGGTCAAGCTGGCCAAGTTTTCGACCAATTTCTTTGGCGGTCGTTCCATCAAGTTTGAAGAGCTCCTCGCCCTGGGGACCCTGTAAATTAACGACGATCTGATTACTTTCCAACCTTATCAACAAATTGCCGCGTCGATCGGCTTCGTCAATCGGATTGAAAACGGTTGCCGGTGGATGTTCCCAAACTGTACACTTAACTAATTTAGAAGCATTATCCCAATCCTGCTCGTAGATGTGAGCCGATTGGGAGGTGATTTGGAGATAGCCGGGTTCTAAATCATCAAGAGCCGAAACGATTTCTTGCTGGATTGTCCGCAGGCCAAAAGCGTTGGGGATAGCGGCCTTAAACATATCGTGCGAGCGAACAGTCGCTAACAAATGGAGCTGGCCGTTCGATTGAATGGCTTGGATTTGGGTAATGCAAGGCGGTTCCTTGGAATCTTTGTCGATCGAAGGGATCATTGTTGTCGCCACCGCCCGTCGGCTATCAACTGAAGAGCGGAGCTGTTTAATTAAGACTTCCTGAATCTGATCAAATGTTGAGTCACCATCAGGGTAACGGCGAAAGCGATTGCCGTAAGTGTAACTGACGCCCTCCGGTGGTTCTGGTGAGAGAAAGACCTCGTGGTACTGACTAATTGCCTTATCGGTCGCCCCAGTCACTTCAGCCAGTTCATCTGGCCAATCCTTGGAGAGCTCCAAATCGGCCTTACTTGAATTCTCTTCTTTTGAGACCCAAGTCAGACCGATCAGCTCCCGTTGTTTATAGCCGTACTGGGTTCCTTTAATTGTGCCGTAGCGCATTATCCGTTCAATGGCTTTTTGCCAGCTGGCAACGATTCCGCTCCCCCTGACGAGCCAACCAACTTCTTCGGAGGGGAAGGTCGCCGTCTCATCGAGTTTAGCTTCGGGAAACTCAATCGCTTCCATATACGTTCCCTTGTCAGTCTTGAGCTTGACAACATTAGCCCTGACCGTTTCAAAATCATCTTTGCTCCAATCGTGAAGCTCGACATTGGTTCTAATTTTTTCAATTACCGCTCGGTCAATCTGATCATCAATTTTGAAAGTTGTTTGGCTTATTGCCCCCGTATCATCAAGACCGTTTTGCCAAAGAAGTTTGAGAATCTTCCAACCGACTTGACCAAACTCGGTGTTTGACAGTGGGCCGTTGGCCCATAAAACCAAATGGCAAATTGTTGGATTCAAGGCCAAATTGCGCAGGATAATATTAACGCCCTGCCTGGAATAAAGCGTTCCAAGAATGGCGATGACGATTTTCTCGTTACTAAGCCGCTTGAAGACCAGTTCCGGCTCGTTCCAGGCCGTACAAAAACCGATCGCCAAACCATCTCCCGGAATGACCCGATATTTCTCCGGTTGGTGTAATTTCAGTCGAGCCATGTGACAAAGTTATCAGACAATCCTCTAATTGCCTAGTAATCGATGTCTAATGACTTGATAAACCCTCTCGGCGACTTCTGTTGGGGTTAATTCTCGACCGTTGTCGAGGCAGTCGACATTTTGCCAACCGAACTGCTTTGTCAAAGCCTTGTATTGGGCGGCAACTTTGGCCATATAAACCAAATCCTGTTCGTGGAGATCGTGTTTCGAGAACTGGCCAATTTGGCCACCGCCTTTTTTTAGGTGATTAAGTTGGCGTAAATCTGTTCTTTTCTTGCGGACAGTCTCACTTAGGGAAAGAATAATGACCAAATCAGGCTTGGGTAGGTTGAAATAGCCGTGCTCCAGTTGAATTAGCCGGCCCACAAACAACCTTTTTTCTTTCTGGTTGGCAATTTTTGCTCCTTGAAAAGCCATATTGGAGCTAATGTAGCGATCGAGAATAAACCAACCACCGCTGTCAAGTTTGGCTTTCATCACCTTTGTGTAAGTTCGGTAGCGATCGGCGGCGTACGGCAGAGAAGCGCAGTACGGATCTTGGCGAATCTCGCTCGGTACTCGCCGTTCTTCGCTTGCTTGATCACCATCAAGGTAAGAGCGCACCTGTTTGCCGTAGAAATCGGCGTAGTTAGGAAAACCCTCACTTAAAAATTTAGTTGGGCCGAGCGGTTTTCTCCTCCGACAGAGTTCAAGGACCAATTTAATCGTCGTCGACTTGCCGGTGCCGTCGGGTCCGTCAATGACAATTATCCCGCCTTGGCGCTTCAACTTTGACATTTTGGGCAGAAATGGGTTGAGCGGCCGGCGATTTTGCTTCGTTCGATCGGCTGGCCACAGACTTTACAGGGCTGACCTTCGAGCTTGTAGACAAGAGCCACTTGGAGGTAAGTGCCGAGCGAGCCGTCGGCTTGGCGATAGTCCCGACTACTGGAGCCGCCGTGCCGGAGCGCTAGGTTGAGGATTTTGGGGATGGAGGCAAAAAGTTTTTTGGCTTCGATGTCGGTCAGCTCGTTTGACTTTCGTTTGGGGTTAATTTGGGCGCAAAAAAGCGATTCATCGGCGTAGATATTGCCGATGCCGGCGATAAAAGTTTGGTCGAGCAGGGCTTGCTTGATCGTAATCCGCCGCTTAGCTAGTCCAGCTTGGAAATATTTGAGGGTAAATTCTGGCCAAGTGTATTCCGGGCCAAGATGACTGATTTCACCTTTAAGCTCGGATAGCGTTTCAACGATTTTCATCCAGCCGAATTTTCGAAGGTCGTTGAAAAAGAGGATTCCGTTGTCAAAAGTAATAATAACATGGCTGTGCTGGTGAGGCAGATTCTCTCCGTAAGCTTTGTCTGGATGGCCACCGATGACTAACTGACCGCGATCGGGTTGAAAGATTAGCTGGCCGGTCATTTTCAAATGGGTCAATAGATAACAATCCGCTAGTTTCCAAATTAATATTTTGGCTCGGCGCCCCATTTCGACCACTTTTTGGCCGATTAAAGCCTTTGAGTCACCAATTAACAGTTTCGGTTGGCGAACAGTAACGGCGGTAATTTGATGGCCAACTAATTTCTCGGCCAACCCCCGACGAATTGTTTCCACTTCTGGTAACTCTGGCATTAATCGCTGATGCTCCAAGTAAAAAGTCTGAAGGCTAAAGTCTGAAGTAAGGAGCTTTCCATTTATATATCTCAAATGGATTGTGGCAAAAAAAATATCAAACGAAAAGAATTAGTTGTTGAGCTTGGGGCAATGTGTAATGATAAATATATGGATCAGGTGGTGGAATTCGTCAAAAATCAATTAGCACAGGGCAAAACCGAGGATCAGGTAAAGGACTTACTACGGACCAATGGTTGGCAAGAACAACAGATCCAAACAATATTTACTGATCTGCGACCAATAGAAACGTCACCGATACCAGCTACTCAAGCAAGTTCCTCTGCACCCCCGACTGTAGACCCCACAACTTTGCCGAAGAAATGGATTCTTCCTATGGCATTATCATTTCTAACCCTTGCCATTCTCGGTGGTGGAGTCTGGGGCTATCAAAAGTATTTCGTCGGTAAAAATAAAACTTCCAGTTCTATTTCAAAACCACCTTCAACCAATGTCTATACTAGCGATGAAATTTCATTTAACTATCCTTCCGCCTGGAAAGTGCGCGACAGTAGCTTCATTGGGACAGGCAATATCTCTGCCGAGATCAAAGCTGATTCACCTGATCTATTACGTTACTTTTTCAAAGCCGATGATATCACGGCAATCCAAAAGGAGATTGACGCCCTACCAAAAAGCGATGTTGACAGTAACGGGGTTGCTGATGACACTACAATAGCTCAAGTCTTCGCCCTTTTACAAAAAGCGATTTCCGAAGCCCAGCTCACAATTCAATATAAAACCAATACTGACTGTGGTTTGGTTCCGACTGATCTTGCCCCTGGCGTTAGCGCTGAGTCTAAATGCACCACAATCGCTAGTCAAGATAGCGCCAAGAGCCAGCTAACCGATTTGAAGAAGTCTGATGATCGAGCCGCTATTGATCCAGCCAAGATTCAGCAGATAACGGTGGCGGGAGCTTCGGCCTTTTGGGTTGCCGAAAATGTGTCAGTGGAGTCTGCTGGCTTTCAAGCGATAACAACTATTCATCTAGCCATCCCAACCAAAAATGGCTCAGTGCTGTTGAACTTTAGTAACGCCAAGGACATCACGGCACTTTCATCCGAACAGAAAATTATTTACGACTCAATTAAGCTACTTTAAACTAACCGATCGGTGGAGGTGGTGGCGAAGGAGTAGCTGTATTGGCTGATTTACCAGCGTAGAGGTTGGCTTTATTTTGTTGGAGAGTTGCTTGAAGTTGATCGAAAGCTGATTGGTAGTTACCAATAGATATGAACTTATTGAAGGCAGTTTGAGTGCTGGAGATAGGTTGATCGTTGACCGTACTGACTGTTGTCTCGACTAAGCCAGTATCAATCAAAATCGTGCCTGTACCCACCAACATATCTAATAGCCCTCTTTGGAGCGAAGCGTTCCGAATTTGATCGTAATAGAGGATTCTCTCGTTAGTAACCAAAATTCCCGATCTGACTTTAACTGCCTTGTCTGTAATTGTATATTTGCGTACAAAACTACTCAAAAATGATCCAATAGCGACAGCTAATCCTAAAATTAAGGTAATTGTGCCAACCAGTGATCCTGAAATGGTGCTAACCGTGCCGTTGTTAGTGTAGTCGATGCTTTGTTTGGTGAAGAGAAATGCTGAGATTATTATAAATAACACTAAAGATAATATCGTTCTAACAACAATAATTGTTCGGCTTGTTTGACCTGCCCAGATGATTTGTTCATTCATAGTTATATTGTGTCAAAAGTTTCGATAAAGAAAAAGCGGGGCGGATTCCACGAATGTGGTTTCCGCCCCGCTTTAGGGGTGCGAACATTAGCGCTTGACGAGCTTTGATCGGTCTACCTTGTGAACGAACAGGTTGAAGGACAGCTCCGTCCTGGGAGTCTCGGCACGACCGGTGGCGGGAGACCAGTCGTAATAAGCGACTGTCATCGTTCCCTCGTAATGGGCGCCCCGGGCAATGGCACGTCCCTTCGCGACAAACGCGTACGGCTCAAGCTTGTCAGTTGGTGGATAACCCTCCTTATTGACGATCGCTTCGATGACGAAGTTCCCGCCTGTGTCAATCTGCCCGGAGGTCACATCTCCTTGATCGTAGATGAAGTCGCTGCCGTTATATTCGTACGAATAGACGGCGCCGTTCGGCTCGAACGAGCCGTTCGGACGGACGACTACTTCGATCACGCCGGTCTTGGGATCGTTGGTGTTGAAGTAGTTGAAACTTCGGCCACCGGCGAAAGGATTGGGGGTTGCGTTACTACCGCCGCCGCAACCGAACAAACTTCCGAGAGTGACAACCGCAATCAGCATTCCAACCTTTTTGTCAACGTACACTGTTTCCCTCCTTGGGAATCCGTTGTGATTCGTCTCATAAATGAGATTGGAATGATTCTAGCATTCTTCTCTGCAAAAGTCAATAGATCTGGGCGTGGTTTTTGTTGTTGACACGATAATGCCAATTGTGATACAAACAAACAAGTTATGGTAAATATTTTTGCAGGGGGTGTCGAGTAAGACGAGCAGATATTTTTCTGCCCGGTTTACCGCCGCCTGTCCGGCGGATTTTTTTGCCACCGAATATTAACAATTCGGTCCAAACTAAGGCTGAAGGATTTCAGCCGAACGGTACAGACCGCTCATCGTTATCCCGAGATGGTCTGTGTCAGACAGACGCCGCAAGGTTTCTGTCAAACTGGCAATTGACAAGCAATTGATGATTGTCGGATTGTTGTCGTACCGCAAGTTGCGACAACAGTAAAACCAAATAGTAATTCAATAAAGCACATAGAGGATGCCTTGGTAGATTCAGCTGATGAAGGACGTAGTAGGCTGCGATAAGCGTCGGGGAGCCGCCAACAGGCTTTGATCCGGCGATTTCCGAATGGGGAAACCCAGTGCGGTAAACCCGCACTACCCAGCCCCACTTTGTATGTTAGATAGTTCATTTAGCTTCTGGGCTTAGATGAGTGAATTGACGTCCAAAGTGGAGCTGGGGAGGTACCCGGGGAACTGAAACATCTTAGTACCCGGAGGAAAAGAAAGTAGTAACGATTC
>CAYIGA010000023.1:0-8611 GCA_964362925.1 uncultured Candidatus Saccharibacteria bacterium
TTAAGTTTTCGGTGTCGTAATTCCAAAGACTCAAAAAGTTGTAATCTGAATATGGGGGATATTGACTTACCAAGGAATTAATTTCTGACTGATCATTTAATTCCAGTCTCTTAAAAATATGAAATTCAGGAATCATAACGAGATAGTAGCATAAACAAATTAATGTTTAGGTATAAACTTGACTTTAAAGCGTTTCTGTAATTAAATGGAAATATGGTTGAGACTGTAGAAAGAAAATGGCAAATGATGTTCTTGTCAATCCTTTTTGTTTTATTCACGGCCTGGTGGGTAGTGATTTACCCGGTCAGAGGTGAGGCAACAACTGGTAACTATCTTTACGCAGCTACTTACGGCTTGATTGCACTTCTTGGGGGAATCTGGGGAATAATAATTGCTCAAAAATGGGGTGGATTTCAGAGCCTAATAGGCCGATCAATAATATACTTGTCGCTGGGTTTACTCTTACAAGAATTTGGACAACTAGTATTCACGTCATATTATTTTTTCTTGCAAGTTGAGATTCCATACCCATCGCTTGCTGATCTAGGATTCTTCGGCTCAATTCCCTTATATATTTTAGGGATAAGCTCGTTAGCCAAGGCTTCGGGGTTACAGTTAGGACTCGCGAAGCTCGGGGGTAAAATACAGGCATTTTTGCTGCCAATAATTCTACTTATCGCATCATATGTTGTTTTTCTGAGGGGTTACGAATTTGATTT
Source organism: uncultured Candidatus Saccharibacteria bacterium (assembly GCA_964362925.1). Taxonomy (GTDB): domain Bacteria; phylum Patescibacteriota; class UBA1384; order 2-12-FULL-50-11; family 2-12-FULL-50-11; genus JANLIQ01. The sequence continues at coordinate 720 of CAYIGA010000023.1, forward strand.
AACGACTCCACTAAGAATTTTTCTAGATTTCGGTTACCCATTGGGACAAGCAATATATATTTCGATTGCCTTACTGACTTATATACTTTCTCGGCGACTTCTTGGGGGAATAATGAGAGGAAAAGTCTTTTTCATAGTTTTAGCATTTATAACTCAATATGTTGCGGACTATAATTTTCTCTTACAGAATAGTAGGGGGACTTGGATCAACGGCGGATATGGCGATCAGCTCTACTTACTCGCATACTTTCTGTTGGCTTTAGGCATTTTACAGCTACAAAGTGTTTTGGTTAAACTAAATACAAACGAATGAATACCACTCCTACCAATATAAACATTCACAGCCAAATCGCCGAGAAGATCATTGAAGGCCAAGAGGAAATTATTGGTCCTTTGGCAGTTGAGCAAGCGCGGAAAGTGCCGGGGTTAAGTGTTAACTGGGAGAAACACGAAGTCACAATCCAAGGCGATCAGAAGCAGGTTATTGATCAACTAATCCGGCGTTACGGCCGAATTTTCGGCCCGGCCTCAATCGAGGTCTGCAAAAATGCCGCCAAACAAATTGCCCCTCAAGTCCCCTCCGCCCAACTACCCGAAGCGCTCTACTAGATTGATCGATGTCGACAAGACGTCCAGGCCCTAACAATTAACAGGGAGATGAAGTTGTTTAATTTTTTGCATACTACTAAAGAAAATTTACGTCAAGATGTCTCGGCGGAGTTAGAGCATGTCAACCAGTCGATGTATATCAAAAACAAAGAGTTGAACGAGAAAAATAAAATTCTCTCCTTACTTCGTCAGATTGACGAGACGGTCTTAACATCTTCCTCTAATACCGTACTGGTTGGGCAAGGAGTGGCTGATATTATTGCCGCTAAAACCGACTTCACTTTCGTCTCACTGTTCACGGTTGATTATCAAAAGGGCAATATTGTTTTACTAGCCGTTTCCCATGCCGAAGAAATTAGTCAAATTGATCCCAAAATTGTTCATGACCTGCAAATCCCCCTAAGTTACGAGAAAAATATTTTAGTCCAGGTAGTTAAAGAAAAAAGCGAGAAGGAAACTGATCGACTCTCGGAAGCTATCTCACCAGAAGTTGATTTTGGCATCGCCGAAACAATTCAAAAAAAGCTGGGGATCGTCTCGGTTCTAGCTATCCCCTTGATTGTTGGCGGTCGAACCGTTGGCGTGATGTTGATCGGAATGAGTCAGAGTCGACAGTTTTTATCACCAACTGATGAAGATTTGATTTCACGATTGGCGGCAGTGGTTGGCGTTGCGCTCGATAATATCCTCCTCACCAAAGCCCTCAAGGAAGCGAACGAGTATCTAGCCGACTTGGATAAACTCAAGGATGAGTTTCTCCAGATGGCGACCCACGAACTGAACACGCCAATTAGCGTCATTAAAGGGCGTCTCGATATGGCGATCAATGAAAATTTTGCCGAACTAAACAGCAAGCAGAAAAAATTTTTTGAGCCGATCGCCAAAGACTCCGAACGGTTAGCCCAATTATCCAAAGATATTCTCAACGCCGCCAGAATTGAACAGCATCGCTTAAAGTTAAATTTGGAATCAGTCAACTTGAAGGAATTAATCTCGACTATCGTTTCCAGCTTGCTTGAGAAAGCCGTCGAGCAAGGTGATAATCTATTTCATACTGGCACCGACAAATTGCCCCCGCTAAAACTTGACCAAACCAAGATAAGTGAGGTGATAACTAATCTGCTCAACAATGGCATTAAATTTACCAAGAATGGGACTGTCACCATCAAAACCGAATTAAAAAACGACGAAGTGGTCGTGTCTATCGCTGATAGCGGGATTGGTATTGACGAAGAAGACCAAAAACATCTTTTTCAAAAATTTCATCAAGTTGATCGTTTCAATCCCGACCAACCACGGGAACAGCAGGGCACTGGTTTGGGTTTATTTATCTCGAAAAATATCGTCGAACTTCACGGCGGCCGAATGTGGCTCGAATCAGCCAAAAACAAAGGCTCAACGTTTTTCTTTGCCCTGCCAATTAATCCACGGCTGGCTAAATTACCAGCCGATAAACCAGTCGTCCCCGCCTTAACTGTCAATCAATCACCCCGCGGCCAAGCCATCGGGGTATGATCAAATGTCGCTCGCAAGCTCGCTCGTCTCATTCACCGGAGTTCATCAGATGAAGGATTGTTTGATTTTATCCTTTCACTTTTTTACCAAAAACGAGCGGTTCAACTGCGACATCCCAGTGGCAAGCCAACGGGGTATTCACAAACAATCAAATAAAGCCTGGCAGAGGATAGAATAGTTTTGAAAACAATGGCCAAAAAACTTCTTATTGTTGACGACAACGCTGGTTCAAGCGAACTTTACCAGATTCGCTTTGAGACAAGTAAATGGGAAGTATCGGTTGCCTACTCGGGAGAAAAAGCCCTTGAACTTTTGAAGACGGACTATCATCCGGACGCGATTTTGCTCGATTTGATGTTACCGGGAATTCAAGGAGACAACCTTCTGAAAATTTTGCGTCAAGACCAGAAAAACAATGATATTGCCATTATTATCCTCACTGCCGTCAGTTTTAACCCGCGAGGTCAAGAAGAGGTGGAAAGAATAGCCAAATTGGCTGATGACTATCTCTTAAAAATCGAAGTTACGCCAGGGGAAATCGTCAAGCGAGTGACCGAGTTGGTCAAGAAGAAACAAGCCAAAAAATGAAGTGGAATTTTGCGAAAAAAATTAACTAAATATCGCTTTAAAGGGAAAAATAACTAGCGCTTTCCAGATTCGGGGCAATCGAGAGGGTTGAAGAATTAAGCGCCAGAGCCATTCAAGGTGGGTTTGGCGCATCCAGAGAGGCGAGCGAGGGGTAATGCCAGCGAGCATATCGAAAGTGCCGCCGATGCCGACTAATATTTTCGCACCGAGTTTGTTTTTATTTTCGGCGATCCATACTTCTTGCTTGGGCGCGCCGTAGCCAACAAGAATGATATCGGCTTTAATGCGGCTAATTAGGTCAACGACTGATAAATCATCTGGATTGGCGCTACTTGCTCCAGCAATTTTCAAGCTCGGGTTTTGTTCGACCAGTCTCCTCCCTGCTTTTTTAGCAATCCCTTCTTTACCACCGAGCAGAAATATAGACTTTTTCCCAACAGCGGCAATTTTAGCCAAGTGATCGACTAAATCGGATCCGGCCGTAATTACTTTGATCGGTTTACCATTCCAATGAGCCACCCATGCGACATTAGTTGATTCCGGCACGACTAAATCGGCGCTATTGAGCGTCTCGGCGTATTTTTTATCGGCTTCGGCTCGAAGGAGAATCTCGCCGTTAGCGGTCACAATGTGTTTTGGAATTTCCTCCAAAAGGGCCTGTTGACAGTAAATGTCTAATTCAGACCAGTTCAATCGATCGATTCTGACTCCGAAAATTCGCAACTCACCTCCTGGCGGCATGACTAATCTCAACTAAAGTCTTCTTGGCGGCAGTTGGCCAGGAAAAGTGTTCAGACCTCTCGAGGGCGGCTAGCCGCAATTTCTTGTTCAGCTCGGGTTGATTGAGAATCCGACTGAAAGCTGACGCCCAGGCTAGCGGGTTAGATGGTGGCAATAATATTGCTGCCTTGCCAGTTACCTCGGGAAGTGATGAGTTGTCGCTACAGACAACTGGCAGACCACAAGCCAGCGCTTCCAGAACAGACAAGCCGAAACCTTCGTAAAGACTGGGAAAAGCAAAGATGGTAGCGTGCTGGAGATAGCGGATCATATCGTAACGGGGCAGGTGGCCTGGTTGGGAAATACGGTTCCGAATTTCTTTCGGCAGAGAGTTAATTTTGGCTTGGATACCTTCAAAGCCGTAGCCGTTGCGACCGGCCATAACCAGATTAATCTTCGTTTTCTCTTTGCTGATTAAGACAAAGGCATCAAGCAAAAGGCGGAGATTTTTCTTTTCCTCAATCCGGCCGGTATAAAGAATGTAGGGCTCATTTTGGGGCGGACTATCATTACTCCGAGCGGGATGGAAGAACTGTTTGTCGTAGCCATGGGAAATTACGGTTGTTTTGGGTTTGGCGCTGGGGTAAAACTTGACCAAGTCGGCCAAGGTGGCTTGAGACGGCACAAGTATCCGAGCGGCTTTAGCCACCGACACGCCAGTGGAAAAATTCTGGTAACGACGCTCAAAAGCCGAGTATGACTGGGGAAAGTACTTAAAAGCAAAATCGTGAATCATCACTACTGTTGGCAGATGGGTTATTAGCGGTATGACGTGAGAAGGGACAAACAAGACGTCGGGCGGGTGACTAATAACCTCTCTAGCTAAACTAAATTGCGACCACAATCGTCGTTGGGGTAAGATTCGCCACTCAACATTAGCTCCAGTCGGCCAATTTTCACCTGGCTGGTGGGGGGCGTATAAAAGAAACCGATGATCAGACTTTAGATTCAATATCGCTCGAATAATCTCATACGAATAGTTTTCTGGCCCAGTCCGAATTTTTTTAACTGACCGCGAGGCATCAATACCGATAGTTAAAGACATAGGAACATTATATACCAGTTAAGATATAGTTTTGATTGGTGGTTGTGCTATGTTCTGTCCATGGGACAATTTCACCGGTTTTTACGACTCCTTCAAACGGCTCGAGCAATGCCTCAAACCGGGTATGTTCTTGGCGGTGTTAAGAAGTCAGATCTATCAGATTTGGCCCAACATCACTATTTAGTTACCATAACTGGTTGGTATTTGGCTAATTTGATAATTAAGAACAAGGGTAAGATAAATGTCGAGCGAGTTTTGGAGATTTGTCTAATTCACGATCTTGGTGAACTATTCGGCGGTGACATAGCCATACCTTATGGCTTAGCCAATCCCGTCGCTCGCAAACTTGCCAAACGGTTCGAAGGAGAGAATCAGCGCTATCTAACAAAATTCTTAGCTGAAATTGGTCAGACTAAAGAATTATTCGAGCAATCTAATGATTTAAGCTCCGACGAAGCGCTGGTCGCCAAAATCGCTGATTATATTGAAGTGACCGAATACAAGCAGTACTTGGGACGATTGACTGATGGAGACATTACGTTAGTTACTCAAAGAATACTAAAAATGTCCTCTAAGATAAAAAATCGTCCATCTCAAATTTTTTTGTCTAGGTTGGTTGTCGAGTGGTCGTCCGCTTTAATGGTTGACAACGGCACCGAGCTCTTAGAGTCAGTCAATTACAATCAGTGAAGTCAATTAGTACCAATTAGCTCTTGGCCCACAAAACGGAGCGGAGAAATTCATCTAAATGTTCGACGGCAATGCCAGTCCCTTTAGCGACGCAAAGGCGTGGCTCTTCGGCCAGCTGGCAGGGCACGCCAGTTACTTTGGTCAGCAACCCATCTAAATTTCGAATCATCGAGCCACCGCCAGCCATAATCATTCCCTTATCCATTATATCGGCGGCCAATTCTGGCGGGGTTTTTTGCAAGACAGTTTTAACGGTGGCAATAATTTCTTGAAGTTCCTCCTGGACGGCGTTGAGAACATCGGCCGAATAAACAATGATCGACTGGGGTAATCCAGTCACGAAGTTTGAGCCGGAAACTTCCATTTGGAGTTCTTTTTTTAAAGTTAAGACGGTGCCTATTTTAATCTTTACCGCTTCGGCTGTTTGCTCGCCGATGACTAACGAGTATTTTTTGCGGACAAAGCTAGAAATAGCGGTGTCAAAGCGGTTGCCACCAACCCTGACGCTAGCGGAAGCGACCACGTCACCGAGCGAAATGACGGCGACTTCTGTCGTTCCCCCGCCGACGTCGATAATTAAGTGTCCCTCGGGAACGGCAATCGGGACACCGGCACCCAAAGCGGCGGCAATCGGCTCTTTAATCAGATAGGCATTTTTTGCTCCGGCGGCGATACAAGCATCAATAACTGCTCTGCGCTCGGTTGAAGTGGCACCGACTGGGACAGCCGCCATAATATCCGGTCTAAAGAGACGGAGACGACCAGAAACACGGTTAATAAAGTAACGCAACATCGCTTCGGTAATCTTGAAATTAGCAATTACCCCGTTCTTCAACGGGTGGGCGGCGCTAATTGATTCTGGTGTCTTACCGAGCATTTTTCTTGCTTCTTCGCCGTAGGCAACGATCTTGTTGTCAGCAACGTCTATGGCGACGACGGCCGGTTCATCGATAACAATCCCCTTCTCTGGCACGTAGACTAAGATATTGGTTGTTCCTAAATCAACGCCGATTCGTCGAATCATTTTTTAACTCCCTGGCGAGAAAACTGTAATATTTCATCCTTGTAGTATCCGAATACTAACCTGTCACGAGGAAAATACAACTGTAGAGAGAGCATCTAATATTTAATCAAAGAAACATATACACTGTGACAGATGTTGGTAATTCGAAGGAAGTTCATGTCGGTGCTGGCCGGAACTTCGGCACTATTGGCTTTTTTAATTTTATCTTCCGTGGCTGTTGTCTGGGCTAGTGGTCTGCGCTATAACAGCTCGACTGGTTTGTTTGAGCAAACAGCTTTAATAGCGATCGACGGTGCCTCCGAAGACGTTGACGTCTGGCTCGACGGGACTAAAGTTGCTTACCGCATCCCCTATCACGCTCGCCATCTTTTGCCCGGTCAATATACCGTCGAGTTAACTAAAAACGGTTTTCAAACCTGGAGGCAATCGTTCTCGCTCTCCAAGGGTCAGATTGGGTTGATCAAAGACCCAACTCTAGTTGCCAGTCAACCGCTAATTACCATCGACCCGTTAGCGCTAACAACTAGCCGTCTTGATCGCTTAGATTTTAGTCTCCAACTGTCTGATGGCGAGCTAACAGACAACGGCAAACTGGTGACGCGCTTTAGCCAGAACCCGTTGCAAATCCACCGCTTCAATGAATTTTATTTATACCAGGTTGGCAATGAGTTACGGCTATTTCTGCCGCTTGGAACGCAGGATTACTTAATTTATCGCTCGAATAGTTTAGACCAATTGCCGTTGGCTCTTTACCCGTCAACTTGGCAAGTGGCTGTTGCCGATGGAGCGTCTGTTAAAGTTATTAACTTGACCGTTGCCGGTTCTAACGGGCCGTAGTCAATTTTTCAGCCAAAAATGGTTCGGTTGTTTGAGTTGAACCGATCGGACCGTCGGTTTGGTTAGCGATGACGACCAGCCGATTGAGAGTTGTTCCTATTGGGTAACAAGTAACTAATGTTAGAATTGGTGTCGGAGTTCGACTCAAAACGGTTAGGTCGCTTGACTTAACAATTTTTAGCTGACTAACCTTATAGACGTAGCGATTGGGACCGACTGGCAAGATCATTTCGTCGCCAACTGTCAGTTTATCCAACAGGGCAAAAATAGTCTTGTACTGTCCGGTGCTCCAAGGTAAGTCGGACGAGTGGCCAAAGATAACAACGTTTCCAACTTGGCCGGGGTCAGCCGTCCCCTCATAACGAACAACACCACTTCGAAGTTTCTCGATAATCGTTTCCAGGTCGGCGTCGTAAATAACTGGAGCGCGAACACCTATTTTAGGGATAATTATCTCTGGATCATAATTGACTATTGGCGCTGGCAGAGGTAATTCCAACCGCTGCTGGATCAATAGTGGACCATTGGTGGCAAAACTAGCTCTCTGCCAAAAAGCCGGAGCGTTAAGGCCGTAAAAGAAAAATCCAAAAATAGCGGCAAACCAAATAGTCGTTTTTAAGACCCGACGAATTTGTCGCCAAACTCTTGCAACTGGGGTATCGAGTTTAAAAAGTTTCTTCAAATCTTTCTCGTTAAAAGTAATTGGTTTTAATGGCATCTGTGGGCAAGGTGGGAGTCGAACCCACATGAGCTTGCGCTCATAGCATTTTGAGTGCTACGTGTAAACCATTCCACCACTTGCCC
>CAYIGA010000024.1:0-6592 GCA_964362925.1 uncultured Candidatus Saccharibacteria bacterium
TGGTGGGTCATGCAGGAATCGAACCTGCGACACGCGAGTTAAGAGCCCGCTGTTCTACCGCTGAACTAATGACCCAACATACTTTATTATTTCACAAATGCTAAAGGATTAATTATATTTAGTTTTATCTAAAGCACAACTCCCATACGCGGATATAATGGGATGTGGAATTCCTCCCCCCAACCCCCTTCTTCCGCCGCGCATTTGCTTTGTTTTTTTGGGGGGGCGGACGCAAAAAACGAAGCTCGGGTGCGGCGGAACCAGCTATACACAACTTCTAAACTTGCCGATATTGGCCCGGAGCCAGATCGCCCAATTCATAATCACCGACACGGACGCGAGTTAGACTATCAAGCTCAATGCCAACCGTCGCGCAGAGACGACGGACCAAGTGATTGCGGCCTTGGTGAATAGTCAGCTTGAACTCAACTTTATCTTTTCGAATCTTGATCACCTCTAAGCTATCAACCTTGATCGGCCCATCTTTGAGTCGAAGACCTCGGCGAATTCTCTCCAAAGACGCCTCGGGCTTTTTTGATCGGCCGTGGACGAGATACTCCTTTTTATGCTCAAACTTCGGGTGGGTCAGTCGGTAGCAGAGATTACCATCGTTAGTCAGAATCACCAACCCCATGGTGTTTTCGTCAAGTCGACCACAGGGAAACACACGAGGCGATTTGGGGACTAAGTCTAAAACTGTCTTCCGGTGTTCGGGATCATCGGCCGTGCTAATAATGCCGCGGGGCTTGTTGAGAAGATAGGTGACAGTCGCTGATTCTAATTCAACTAATTGACCGTCGACCACCACGATATCTTGGCCAACATTAACTTTAACGCCCATGGCTTTAATAATTTTACCGTTGATTTTAACTTGGCCGAGTTTAATCAACTCGTCGGCTTTTCGACGTGACGCCACGCCAGCGGTGGCGAGGAATTTGTTCAATCTCATCGGAGAGAAGATTTAACGACGTTTATCATCTTGGTTGGGGACTGGCGGAGCATTTAAGCCCATTGAAATTAAACTGGACTATTTTGTCTTTCGAGACAAGTCCTGGTAATCTGTCAAAAGATGACCGAAAATCTATTTTTGAGTCGTATTTAAGGTGAGAAAAAGATTCTTGCTGATTTTGATTGTCGCCGGTTTGCTTGTGTCGGCCTATCTTTACCTTAAAACATTCGACCCATCCTCTGTTACCTGCTCAATTGGCGGCGGTTGTGAAACAGTTTTATCGAGTCAATACGCCAAAATCGCTGGTTTTCCCATCGCCGGTCTGGGCGTTTTTTGGTACTTAGTAGCGCTGATCTTAGTCTGGCTGGTCTATTTCAAACGGATCTGGGCCGAGTTGCCCATACAGATTTGGCTAGCAGGCGGTTTGGCCTTTAGTTTTTATCTACTCTACTTAGAAAAATATAAAATCGGCGCCTATTGCACCTGGTGTTTGGTCTCGCTCGGATTGGTGGTCTTGATTTTTGTCCTGGTTTTTGTTAAAAAGAGAAAGAAATAATGTCTGGGGATTCAAAATTTTTTTTAGTTGTTGTGATTGCGGCGGTTTTAGCAATCGGCGGTTTCGTCTCGTTTTCTGGAAATAGTAATTCGGAGGTCAGGCTCGGCAGTATCGATCAATCCACTGGCCAAAAATTCGGTTCCGATGGCGCTGTGGTTAAAATCGTCGAGTTCGGTGATTTTCAGTGCCCGGCCTGCCAAGCGGCGGCGGCGCCTTTGCGAGAAGCGATCAATAAAAACAGCGATCAAGTCCAGTTGATATATCGCCATTTTCCCTTGCCAATGCACCAACACGCGATGATCTCCGCCCTGGCGGCTGAGGCGGCTGGAGCGCAGGGTAAATTCTGGGAGATGTACGACTTACTTTTTGCCAATCAGGTCAACTGGAGCGAGAGCGACAAGCCGAAGGAGATTTTTGTCTCCCTAGCCAAGCAACTTGACTTGGATATCGGTCAGTTTGAGAAAGAATTAAGCTCGAACGAAGCGGAAGATTTGATTAATAAGGACAAAGATTACGGCCTGAAATTGGGAGTTGACTCAACGCCAACCTTTTATATCAATAACAAAAAAGTTACCGGCGCCCAAAAAGTTGAGCAGTGGCAAGCCCTAATAGACGAGGCCAAAAAGAACTAGTCCGACAACAGTCTGTGTAGCCGTCTTGAGAATCCGTCAGCAATCAGTAAGAATGAAGCGATGCAATTAACGGCTCGCGAGTTGATCGCTTCTTTGACTGATCAACTAAAAAAAGATCGACAACAATTAAAGCGCCAGCCCGGTTTGGCTCTGATTTGGGTCGGCGAAGATCCAGCCACAGCCGTTTTTATCCGAGCCAAACAACGCCTGGCCAACGAGTTGGAGTGTCAATTCTTCTTGCACCACTTCCCCACCGCCAGTGGCCAACAGCTTGAAGCGGTGATCGATGGCTTAAATGGACGGAAAGATATTGACGGGATCGTCCTTCAATTGCCGTTACCAAAATCAATCAATACCGAGTCTCTAATCAAAAAAGTCAGCCCAACTAAGGATATCGATAATATCAGCGACGATTCACCGTACATGTCACCGACGCCGAGCGGCATTATTGCCTTACTCCGACATCACAATATTGTGACTAAGGATTTAAGGACAATTATTTTGGGAGCTGGAAAGTTGGTCGGGACGCCGTTAGCTAAAATGTTTGTCAAAAATAATTGGCCGGTGACGGTTATCGCCAATCGAGCTGAAAAACAAATTGCCAATATCCGCCGTCACGACCTGCTCATTGCCGCGACCGGAGTAAGGGGGCTAGTAACACCAGCGATGGTCCATAAAAATATGATTGTTGTCGATGGTTCGGGGTTTGACGCCGATGTAGAGGAAATTGAGCCGTTAGTTAAAGCGATCACCCCGACTAAGGGCGCAATCGGGCCGCTAACGGTCAGTTATCTTTTTGCTAATTTATTTCTCGCGGCAAATCAAAAATCGAAAATAACTGGCTAAGTTTAACAGTTTTTTGGTCGACATTTTGGCGAGCGCGAACGGTGACGGTAACGTCTGCCACTTCTTTTTCGCCGACAATCAAGGCAAACGGCACTTTTTGATTTTCGGCGTTACGGATTCTTTTACCTAAGGTTTCTGAAGCGTCGTCCAGCTCAAAGCGAATGCCTAACTTTTCGAGTTTGGCCGCGACTTCTTGGCTATAATCAGCAAACTTCTCGCTAATCGGTAGAATTATTGCTTGGACCGGAGCAAGCCAGAGCGGAAAATTGCCGGCGTAGTGCTCGATTAGAACAGACAAAAATCGTTCAATCGAACCCATGATAGCGGCATGGATCATTGTCACCCTTTCCTCTTTGCCTTCGCTAGTTGTAAAATTGAGATCAAATCTCTCCGGCAGGTTCATGTCAAGCTGAATGGTCGCTAATTGCCACTGGCGATGAAGCGAGTCGCGAGCCATAAAATCAATTTTCGGTCCGTAGAACGCCGCTTCGCCCGGGGCCACCACGTACTTAATGTTTTTCTGTTTGGCGAGTTGTTCCAATTCATTTTCGGCCTTCTGCCAGATTCTCGCTTCACCTAAATATTTGTCGGACTGGACGGGATCGCGAAACGATAGTCGAACGGACAGGTCGCTAAATCCGACCTTAGCATAAAGTTCACTAATGATATCCCAAATGGCTAACAGCTCGTCTTTAACTTGGTCCGCTCGACAAAAAACATGGGCATCGTCTTGAGTGATCGAGCGGACTCGGGACAAGCCAGCTAGTTCGCCAGTTTGTTCGTCGCGGTAAACCATCGTCGTGTTGGCGTAGCGCTCGGGTAATTCGCGGTAGCTCCACTTTTTGCGAGCAAAAATTTGGATGTGATGAGGGCAGTTCATTGGTTTGAGAACAAAAGTGTGACCTTCTCGGGTTTCGATCGTCATTAAATCGTCTTTAAACTTGTCCCAATGGCCGGATTTTTTATAAAGATCGCTCTTGGCGATGTGAGGAATTTCCACTTTCTGATAGCCTCTTTTGGCCCGGAGAGACCAAACATAATCATCTAAAATCAGACGTAAAGTATTGCCTTTGGGCGTCCACATGGGCAAGCCGGCGCCAACTAAATCGGACATGACGAAGAGATCGAGTTGGGGCCCGAGCTTTTTGTGATCACGCTTTTTGGCTTCTTCCAACTGGGCTAGATGAGTATCAAGCTCTCCTTTATTGGCAAAGGCGGTGCCGTAAATTCGAGTCAGCATTGCTTTTTTCTCATCGCCCCGCCAGTAAGCGCCGGCAACACTTAGGAGTTTGAAGGCCTTGACTGCCCCGGTCGATTTAACATGTGGCCCTTTGCATAGATCGTCAAACCAATCAATAGTATAGAAACCAAGTAATTCGTCTTCAATGCCTTCGGCCAATTCAACTTTATACGGCTGATCGTCTTTTTTGATTTTCTCCAAGCCCTCTTTGTGACTAAGTTGTTGGTGCTCGACTGCAAAATTAGCGGCGATAATTTTCGCCATTGATTTTTCTAAAATTGCTAAATCAGCATCGGTTAAGGCGCGGGAAAACTCAAAATCGTAATAAAAGCCGTCTTCGATCGGCGGGCCGATGGCAAACTTTACCTCCGGATCAAACTCATGGGCCGCCATCGCCAAGATATGCGAGGCGGTGTGACGGATTTTGTAAAGCTGGGAATTTTCGTACTTTTCGTCTGTCATATCTCAAAGAATTGTAACGGAAAATTCTCCCCAGCCCAACTGGCAACGTTCGCCCTGAAAGGACAAATATGTTAACCCTCGTTTTTGCAACCCCCAACCTTATCGCACCCCTGGGGTGAGGGTGGGTGACTCACGTTGAACCGTCGAGCGCATTCGTGCCCGCCGATATTTTGATCACTTAGGCGTATTTAGAGTAAAATAACCTCATGAAACCAATTGCTTCCAACAAAAAGGTCTGGTTTGATTACTCAATCACCGACAACTTAGAAGCCGGGCTAGTTTTAACGGGCGAAGAAATTAAAGCCATTCGCGCCGGAAGGGTCAATATCAGCGGCAGTTACGTTAAACCGTTTATTAAAGACAAGGCTAATGAGCTGTGGTGGGTCGGCAGTAATTTTAATATTGAAAACGGCGATCAATCTCGATCTAAAAAACTCTTACTCCATAAGGTAGAAATCGAACGCTTAACCGGCAAATTATCGGCCAAAAACTTAACAATTGTGCCCTTGGAACTTTATCTAAGTCGGGGTAGGGCCAAACTGAAAATCGGCTTAGCTAGTCGAAAACAAACTCACGACAAACGAGAAATGCTCAAAAAACGAGCTGTCGAGCGGGAAGTCGCCCGACGCCTTAACAATCGGAATCAGTCGCCTTAATTGTTGGTTTTTGGGGTCGAATCTCCGCTAGTTGGGGCTGATTTCAACTGGTCACGGAGTTTTTCCGCTTCGCCCTTGGCTTGGCTTAAAGATGCCTTGACCGCTTTGAGTTTAGTTTTAGCTCCTTCGAGGTCGGTTTTAAAGGTCGCAGAACCAGGATTATTGGCGATAGCTTTGTAGGCATTGTAGGCCGTTTGGGCATTAGTTTTAGCTTCAGCCAAAGACTTTTCAAACGTCGTTGTGTCCAGTCCAGCAGCTTTGAGTTTGGTGATGACAATCGCTAAGCGACCATCAATCAAGGCCACGATCGAGTCACTGGCGCACATACCCCGTAGAGCGGGCATAACGGCGACAAAAACATGATTCTGGCCGATAATGCCGTCTTTAATGATCGTTTTAACCGCTTCAACCGTCGTCGCGACTGGAATATCGGCTTTTTGTTTGGTGAGGTTAGTAATAATCGCGTCAATGGCGGTACTAATATCAGTTTTGGCGCCAACACACTTTACCTCGGCGGCTTTGGTTTTGGCCTGAGCAAGCGCTTTTTGGCGCTCGGCAATGAGTTTGTTAGCCAGATCTTGGATAGCAGTTAGCTCGCGTGAACTATTCTGTTCTTTCTCGGCCAGCTTGAATTGCTCCAACGCTGTTTTGCGAGCTTCTTTTTCGACTTTCAACTTCTCACGAACCGATTCGGCAGTCTTACCGCTCTTGTCGATCGCCTGAAAATCGGAATCATGATCATGCGCCAAAACTTTCGACAGCGACAGCGAGGCGATCAAAACAGTTGTTAGAAGTAAACTAAAAATTAATCGTGTCATCATCTGATTGTTCGTCTTGTCCTATGACCGACAATTCTTGGTCTAGTTGACTAATAGCGCTAACAAGTTCGGTTGGCGCGGTCGTTACGGTTGGTTCGGCAACTTCGGTGTCGCTAGTTGGTTGATTTGTGGTCGGCGTCGTTGCGACCGGTTCAACTGTTAATGATTTGGAATTGAAGTAAAACCAACCGATACCGCCAACAATCAGCGAGAAGACCAAAAAGGCGATCAATATAGGAAACACTTTTGAGCCAGTGTTGGTACTTTCCGGGAACATACTATGATGTTGAACGATTATCTATGGCTCTGTCAATCTATGCCAAACAGAATATGTTTGGGAAGTCGCTTACCGCCGACTTCGGCTAGGGATTACATCCCGCTCGCTATAGTCGGCGGGATACGCCTCGTAAAGCTCGCAGTTTCACTGCTCGCT
>CAYIGA010000025.1:0-6146 GCA_964362925.1 uncultured Candidatus Saccharibacteria bacterium
GCCAAAGAAAAACTTGAAATCGTCCTTTCCGCTCCGGTTCAAGGCGAGGCGGGCGCAAGGGCGATGTGTGGGGGGAATCCCGCCCGCCGACCTGCCCGCCGAAGTTTCAACGCAGGCGGGGTCCAGCCAGTTCCGTTCGGATATTTTCAAACAGACACCGCGGTTCTGTTATCTATGCGCCCGTAGCTCAGTGGAAAGAGTGCTTGCTTGCGGAGCAAGATGTCGCTGGTTCGAGTCCAGCCGGGCGCGCAGAGTTACCCGTGGGCGACGGTTAAGGCCCAAACTTTGACCGCCCCGGCCTTGCGCAAAACCTTGACCGCTTCTTTAAGGGTTGAGCCGGTCGTGATGACGTCGTCAACCAATATTACTTGTTCAGGTATTTCGATGCCGGGTTTGATCGCAAAAGCTTTCGTTAAGTTCTTTTGCCGTTCGGCTCGACGGAGCTTGACTTGCGGCTTGGTGTCGCGTTTTTTAGTTAGGAGCTCGCAATAATCGTAGACTGGTTCGGCCAGTTTTTTAGCGATCAACTTGGATTGATTAAATCCTCGAGTTCGTCGTCGCTCTTTAGACAGCGGCACAGCTGCCACCGCCCACTCGCCTCTGGGCAAGCGAGCCAGAACTTTTTTCTGGTAATATCGAGCTAGAAAATTAACAGCATCGGTATGACCCCGATATTTAATCTGATGGATTAGTTCTCGAGCGGCCGGAGCGGCGTAACTGAAAAGGGTCGTCAGCCCATCTAATTTTAGTTGTTCCTTATGCTTGGCACAGAGGCCGTCGCTACCCGCCTTGCCACAAAAACAGAGCTCTTCCCTCTGCGTCAGCAGATCTCGGCGACAGGGCGAACAAATCCAATCCGATTCCTGGCCACAGCCGAGACAGCAGATCGGCATAATCAAAGATATTATATTTCGCCCTAAATTATTAATAGGCATTTTCTTTACTTGACGACCTTAATCATTAGACAGACAATACATACACTAATGGCACGCAAAGAAGAAATAGTCACCGAAGAGTGGCTCGAGGATGAAGAAGAGGGTCAGCTAGCGATCGACGCCTACCAGGACGACGACAGCGTCATCATCAAGGCGCCAATTGCCGGGGTTAATGCCGAAGACTTGGAGATCCAAATCACCGACGAAGTCGTGACGGTTAAAGGCGCTCGTAAAAACGAAACTGAAGCGGCTCGAGAGAACTATTTTGTCCAAGAGTGCTACTGGGGTTCGTTTATGCGTTCTTACATTTTGCCGGTGCCGGTTGACGCCGCCAAGGCCGAGGCGAGTATGCGGAACGGCATTTTGACGATCAAAATTTCCAAACAAGAAAAAACTAAAACCCGAGTTTTGACAGTTAAAGTTGAGTAGGATCCGGGGCAAGGCGAAAGGTGAAACTTAAACCTAGCTTACTCGCCTTGAATCTTCGGTTCTTTTGCGAGACGCTTAGTTGACATGAAGAGGGGGCTTATTTTCGCGCTGATCGGAGTGTTTGTTTTAGTTGTGGCCGTAGTGTTGATAACGGCTCTGGCGGACGGTAAAAAATCCTCAACGACCGACACCACCCTGACAATTTGGTCGCCGTTTGACGAAGCCGATATCTACAAACAAATTAGCGATCAATTTTTAGCCGAAAACCCAACCGTTAGGCTGTCTTATAAGTACGTCCAAGCCACCGATGCCAAAGATTACGAGTCTAAAGTCGTTGACGCTATCGCCGGTGGCAATGGGCCGGATATTTGGCTAATTCGGACCGACTGGCTGTCTAAACACCAAACAAAGTTGATCCCATCGACCAAATATATTGACTTAAGCAAAGCCAAAAACACCGAAACCGAAGCGGCCGAAGAGTATTTTGGCGTCAACATCGCCGGCCAGAACCTCCGTGATGGAGCGCTCTACGGCTTTCCGCTGGCAGTTGATTCGCTGGCGCTTTATATCAACACCAAAGTTGTTAACGATACTATCAATGCTTTGTCGGAAAGTAATAGCGCCGAGGCGGAAAAATTAAACACTATCCCCACCACTTGGGACGCGCTAGCCACTTGGAGCCGTCTGCTAACCAAAAAAGACTCAAGAGGGAATATTAATATCGCCGGTCTGGCGCTCGGCACAACTGGCAACAGCTATGCTCCGGTCGACATCTATCTTGGCCTACTAGCCCAAAACGGCGGCAGAATCTTTACCGAGGATGAAAAAAGCGTCGCCCTCCATTTAATCGGGCTGATTGATGGCAAAAATAGTACTCCCGGGCTACAGGCATTGACTATTTTCAGCTCCTTTGCTCGCCCTGTCGACCCTAACTACTCGTGGAACGCTGGTCTTGGCGATCCAGTCACAATGTTCGTTAATAATAAACTAGCGCTGACACATGGCTACTCGACGCTCTCCAGAGACATTAAGAAAGCCAATAAAGACTTTGATGCCGTCAAGATCGTCCCCTTGCCCCAAGCGAGCGACCCGGCCATTACCAACAAGCGTATTGACGCCGCCAACTACTGGACTCACGTTGTCTCTAAATACTCCAACAAACCATTGGTTGCTTGGACTTATCTCCAAAAACTCGGCCCGGCTGGCTCGCAAAAATACGGTCAACTGACCGGTAAGCCGTCGTTTATCCAGGCCCAAGACGCGACCGTTAAATTGAGTTCGGCGAGTCTCGGCGATACCGATCTGTTCGCCCAACAAGCCGCTTTCGCCCCAGTTGTTTTTAAACCAGATTGGCAAGCTAGTGACGAGATAATTCAAGATATGCTTAACCAAGCGCTCTTGCCCAACCAATCGCTCCAGGCGGCTGTTGATAGCGCCGCCGAACGACTCAAAGCTTTAATCTCAACTGGAAGTTGAGATTAAAGCAGAATTAAGAATGAAGACGAGTACATATTCGATTTGCTCACAAATGGTCGCAAAATGAAGAATTTAGAATTAAGATTAAGACACCCACTTAAATCGACACAGGAATTTTATTTGGTTTTATTCTATATTCTATATTCCTTATTCCTTATTCTGCCGGCTACGCCGGCTTTGGCTCAAGGCAAGTTCCAGCCCGGCCTGCCGATTGGTGATTGCGCCGAAGAAATTAAAAAAGCTAACAGTGGCAAATGCCCAGAAGTTCCAGTCACCTTCCAAGAATATTTCTCCTCCTTGGTCAACGTCGGCATCATTGTCGCCATTGCTATCTCGGTCTTAATCACCGTTTACGCCGGTATTCTCTACGCCCAATCCCAAGGCGAAGCGAGCAAGATCGCCCTAGCCAAAGAACTGATCGCTGGTTGTTTGACTGGCTTGGCAATCTTGTTGCTAATTAAGCTAATTCTGCCGACGCTAGGAATTTCGACTAACTAATGAAAGCGATTACGGAGTCGATGTCGAGCCGCTTGTCGGCGAGAGCTATGTCGCAAGCAAGCTTACTCGCTGGGGTCGTAAAATGATCGATCAAGCATTTTCAATATTTATTGGCCGAGCCATGGCCGCTACCGACGATATTAAACTGACATTGCCAGAATCAATAACGCTAGAGAAAGACGTTGGATTAAGCAAGCTCTGGAACGATGTTAGCGGTCTGGTCTTTGCCTTCTTGGCGGCAATGGCCTTCATTAGCATTATTTATTCCGGCGTAATGATGATTACCAGTGGCGGCGACGCCGAAAAATTTGCTGTCGGCAAAAAGAATTTGATCTGGTCGATTATCGGTATTGTCGTCGTCGCTCTCTCCTATTTGATCTTACAATTTGTCGGAGCGCTAACCGGGGAGATTGTTAAATGAATTGGCCGTCTCTGGAAAATTTGTTTATTGCGCCTTGTTTTCGAAAAGTCACAACATACCACCTGCAAAATGGGACTGTCATTAAAGCCGATGATAGCGTCCAAAATTGCCTTATGACTAGCATCTGGCATTACGGCTGGCTACTAACGGGTGTGGCGGCGATTGTCTGTTTTGCCTATATTATCCGCGCTGGTTACATTATGTTTACGGCTTTCGGCGACGAAGCCAAACACGCGATGGGCAAAAAGACCCTGCTTTACGCCATTATCGGCCTAGCCATTGCCATCGCCTCGGGGTTTATAATTAACTTCTTTGTCGGATTATTAGGTTATACGCCCTAACCAATTTAACTCACTCTTATAAAATACGGGCTCTTGACAGCATCGGAATAAACTAGAAATATGAATACATATGGTAATGTTTCTCATTAATAAATTAATTTGACTTAGGAGGAGAAGGAATAATGATTGATAAATTAAGCTGGTTTTTTATCGACATGGCGTACGCTCAGGGTACTTTTGGTCCTAATCAAGGTAACAGGTTTTTTAATCTTTTTAACCCATTTAGCGCCGTTACTGGTAACAATGCTCAGGCGACGTTCGGCCTAGTGATCACTCGGGTAACATTTTGGTTGGTCGCAATTGCGTCCGTAATCGCCTTTATATATTTAGTAGTTAGCGGAATACAGTATATTACTGCCGGTGGCGACGCCGAAAAAGCAACCAAAGCCCGATCGGGGATTCTGAATGCGATCATCGGCATAGTTGTGATTGCTTTGGCTTGGGTTGTCGTCAGCTTCGCGGCTGGCTTGGGCAAGAATCTTGGCGGCATCAACAACTGATAGTAAACGGAAAGCGGTTCGTCTCCAATTTTGTCCTTAGGATCTCACGATTTTCCGCCCAATTTTTCAAACAGTTCCTCAAACTCCCTAATGCTAGCTTTCTGCTTGATTAATTCCGTGTACTCGGCTGTCGGCTCCAAATATTGAGCGACAACCATCCGGCCCGGTTCGCCCTCTTTGGGATCGGGGCGTTTAACTAGCCGTTGAGCGATAATCAAGCGAATAGCGTCAGAGAGCAAGTGACCGGGCGCCCCCATTTCGATTAAACGGGCAAAGGTGGCGGGGGCGGAGTTGGCGTGGAGAGTGGTTAAAACCAGGTGTCCGGTCAGCGAAGCGTTGATAGCAATCTCGGCCGTTTCTTTGTCGCGGATTTCGCCGACCAAGATAATGTTGGGATCTTGGCGCAAAACCGCCCGCAAGGCTTGAGCAAAATCAAAACCGCGATCGGGCTGGACTTGAATTTGCTCGATGCCGGCAATTTTGTACTCAACCGGATCCTCAATAGTGATGATTTTTTTATCGGGGGTGTTGAGCGATTTGAGAATAGCGTAGAGCGTTGTTGTCTTACCGGCGCCGGTTGGGCCGGTGACGATAATCATGCCGGTTTCAAACTGGATCGCCCGTAAGATCGCCGTTTTAACTTCCTCGTTGAGTCCGAGCTGATCGAGCGATAAAAATCCTTTGCCAGTTAGTAAGCGTAGTTCAATTACCTCGCCGTAGGTGGCTGGCAAGATGCTAACGCGAACATCCATTTGCTCTTCGTCGATCTCTATCGAAAAGCGGCCGTCTTGGGCGCCGGCGTTCTTGTTTAGCTTCAAGCTAGAGAGATTCTTGACGCGGGAATTGAGTAGGTGGTACGACTCGGCGCTAACTTGGGCGACATCTTGAAGTACTCCATCAACCCGAAAACGAACCCGAATAGCTTCGGCTTGGGGCTCAAAATGAATGTCGCTAGCGTTAAAGGCAACGGCGCCGGACAAAATCGTCTCAAACAGTTTGGTTGTGCTGACATTCTGGATGGCGCCACCGAACTCTTCTAAATTGGCAACATTTTTCAAAAAATCACCAACCGACTCTTTCTCGGCTTGGGCTCTGACTAGTTCGGCCGCTGGTCGAACCAGCTTGGTGTATTGTTTGATGGCGTAGTCGATTGATGTTTGGGAGCAGAAGTAGGGCTCGAAGCGGACTTTGCCGTCCCCCCCCAGCTTATTCATCGCTTCGTCCAATTCAGGTCGAAACGGGAACGGCGTGGCGACGCGAACGACATTGCCAAGGCGCTCAAAGGCAATCACCGAGAACTTTGAGGCAGTTACTTCCGGAATAAATCCTAAAACATCGCCGGTGAACGGGTAGTTAACTAGATTAATGTAAGGTAGATTGTTTTCGGTCGCTACTAATCGGGCTTGCTCTTCTTCTTTCTGGCGGGAATACCCCTTAATAACCGACTGAATGTTCTTTGGCATAAGTCTATTGTAGCCCAATAGCTGATTTTTCTTTAAAATAAGAACGATTACATTCTCGATTTACTCACTGGAGTTCGTAAAAT
>CAYIGA010000026.1:0-5920 GCA_964362925.1 uncultured Candidatus Saccharibacteria bacterium
AGAAGTAGATGTATACAGTCGCTTCGCTCCTAGCTCTCGCCGACAAGCGGCTCGAGTTAGAATGATTAGAATTTTCCCCTATCGGTAGGCGGTCGGTTCTTCCAGCGATAACCACCGCTCGACTCTCGACAGATTAATTCGCCTCCGGCGGCATCAGGCTCAATTTGTCGGCGAGACGCCGATACAAAAAATCCCCAACGTAAAAATTAATAAAGAAAGGAAGGTAAATGAAATATTTAATCGCTTCGTTAATAATCGGAATAGCGGTAATTCTCGGCACCCCAGGGGTGATGGTCGCCGCTAGTTCGTCTAGCTCATCTTCAGCTTCGAGTTCGTCCGCGGCTTTTGCTACGGTTAGTGGTGTTTCAGTTTCGGTCGGTGATGGAGCCAATGCCGCCGCTGGTACTGCTAGCTCATCTAGCAACCAGTCGACCGGTTCGGCAACAACGGGGACGTCTAGTGCCACTAGCGCTACTGTCGCCAGCACGACTGGTGTCAATACTACTACCAGCGAGACCAAGAAAAAGTGCCCAAGCGCTGCTGCCGCCAGCGGGGCTGGTTCGAGTGCGGTGACAGCCAAATCTACTTCTGCCAGTGCCGCAGCCAGCGCCGCTAGCGCCGTTGATTGTCCGTCAGTTAAAGTGACGAAAGTGACTAAAATAACCAAGAAAACTAAGACGCTACCGGCAACCGGCGCTGAAACAGCATTATTGCCCGGAGCGATGGCGATGTTTGCCTTGGCGGCCCGACGCTTTTCGTTGGCCAAAAAGGAAGCCAAACTCTTGGCCTAACCAAATATCCTGAAAAGGATTAAGTAACGCCAAGACAAGGAAAAAACCCTGTCAAATTGGTCTTTTTCTGTTGCCCTGCTATATACTTAAGCCCCGGCGATCCATAAGCGACTACCCACTAAACATCCCTTGTACCTTTATCGCATATATGCGATAAAGTGATTCGGAGTTATTTTAGAGTAAAATGCATTTAATGGAATCAGAAGTGTTATTACAAGCACGGAAGGCAGAATTAGCGAAAACTCTGCGGATTGACGAGAAATCGGCGCGGGTTAAACAGATTGAGACGGAGATGGCAGGGGTGACTTTTTGGCAAAACCATAAGAACGCCGCGAAAGCGACCCAAGAATTAAAACACCTTCAAGGTTTCGTAGCCAAGTTTGAGCTGGCTGAATCTGACATCGAAATAGAACAACTAGAGAATGAAGCGTTTTTTTCGGGCGATCACGATGATTCGTCCGCTTTTATCGGCATTCATTCAGGCTCCGGCGGGGTCGAAGCCCAAGATTGGGCGGAGATCTTGACTCGAATGTACAGCCGCTACGGCCAACAATCCGACTTCAAAGTTAGTTTGCTCGATCAAGCCGATGGCGAAGAAGCGGGAATTAAAAGCGCGACTTTGTTAATCGAAGGGTTCAGAGCCTACGGCAAACTCAAAGCCGAGAGCGGCGTTCACCGTCTAGTTAGAATCAGTCCATTTGACTCCGATAAAGCTCGACACACTTCGTTTGCTCTAGTGGAAGTGGTGCCGGAGATCGAAGACGCTAATATTATTGAGGTCAAGCCCGATCAAATTCGGATCGATGTTTACCGAGCGGGGGGACATGGCGGTCAGAGCGTTAACACAACCGACTCGGCCGTGCGGATTACTCATTTACCGACCAATATCGTTGTCACTTGTCAAAACGAACGGAGCCAGTTGCAAAACAAAACCCAAGCCCTTAAAATTCTTCAGGGCAAACTCCAGCTTCTAGACGACGAAAAGCGGCGGATTACTAACCAAAACCTAAAAGGCGAACCGGTGCTAGCCTCGTGGGGTAACCAAATTCGCTCCTATATATTACAACCTTATCAGTTAGTCAAAGACACCCGGAGTGGCTACGAGACCTCGGCCGTTGACGATGTTCTCGACGGTAAGTTGGATGGGATAATTGAAGCCAATATCAAACATTTTGCTAATCAAAAGAAAGGATAGACTATGCTATTACCAAATTTCGGACAGATGATGAGGCGGGATCGCCAACTGTCCAGTGGAGAGTTGACAACTGTCGAACGGAAGCTACTGGAAATGCTAAAATTGTTTCCGGCATTTCCCAAGTAGCGAGCGCACTACTAATTAAAGAAAGGAAGGCATGGGTTTACCAAATTTCGGACAGATGAAAGACATGTATGGTTTGGCTCGTAAAGCCAAGCAGATGCAGAAAGAACTCAAAGACATCGAGGTTGAAGGACGTTCGGCCAACGGCGAGGTGACGGTGGTCATTAGCGGTGAGATGAAAATCGTCTCAATCGACATCGCCGAGCATATGCTAGACAAGAGTAAAAAACGCGAACTAGAGGATATAATTAAGGAGACGATCGCCAAAGCTCTTTCGACAGCCCAGAATGAGTCGGCAAGCCGAATGCAGCCGCTGTTGAAGGATATGAACTTTCCCGGAATGTAAAAGGTAACTCAAGACTCAAAAGTTAAAAAAATGATCGCAATTGTTGGCCTAGGCAATCCGGGACAGAAATACAATAATAATAGGCACAACCTGGGATTGTTCTTAATCGGTAAACTGGCCACTAAGCTAAATCTTGAACTCAAGGAAAGTAAGCATATACCAGCTATGTATGCTAGAACTGATGACTTTGAGTTGATCGCGCCAATAACATATGTTAATCAGTCGGGATCGGCTGTCGCTAAGGTTCAGCAGAAAGACTTGATCGACAACAATGACATTTGGGTTGTTCACGATGATACCGAAATTGTCTTTGGTGAAATCCGAGTTAAAAACGGTGGCACCAGCGGCGGCCATAACGGCATTAAGTCGATTGACGAGGCGATCGGTCCTGATTATTGGCGAATTCGTATCGGCGTTGGTCGGCCGGAAAACCGTCAATACGACTTGGCCGATTATGTTTTAAGCGATTTTTCAACCGAAGAAGCCAGTGCCTTGCCGTCAATAATTGACCGAGCGACCGATTTACTGGTACAATCTCTTCAAGACCAAAAATTACAACCGATCACATTAAATGGCAAGACCAAAAACAATTAACCAAACCGTCGCGGAAGAGAATCAGGCAGAAGTGCAAAGCGAGATAATGCCCCATCATTCAACTAAAGCCAGCGTCGATGAATCAGCTGGTAGTGTTGATAAAGAGGCCGAAAAAGAGACCACCGTTGAACTATCGGCCGATCTTGACCAAGTCGTTCCGGCCGAAATAGCGGCGATCGACGTTGGCAACGAGTCGGCCAGCGCCCCCAATCGAGCCACTCCAACCAAAGAGCAATCAAAACTTGAACGCAAAAAAGTTGCCAAGGCCACCCGTCTAGCGACTAAAAGTGAGAAAGTTGCCACGGCTGTAAAAGCGACCGAGCCGAAAAGCCGCCGGTCCAAAAAATATCTGACCGCTAGATCTAAAGTTGAGCTAGGAAAACTCTACCAATTAGCCGAAGCCCTCATTTTAATTAAACAACTGTCGATGTCTAAATTCGACGGTTCGGTCGAAATCCACCTCCGACTCAACCAGAAAAAGGCCAAGGGTT
This sequence comes from uncultured Candidatus Saccharibacteria bacterium, assembly GCA_964362925.1. Classification (GTDB taxonomy): domain Bacteria; phylum Patescibacteriota; class UBA1384; order 2-12-FULL-50-11; family 2-12-FULL-50-11; genus JANLIQ01. The sequence goes on from CAYIGA010000026.1 coordinate 3,541, forward strand.
CAACGGAATCGAGCCGTGGCGTTGTCTATCTGCCCCACGGTACTGGCAAAGACAAGAAAGTCGTTGTTCTGGATGAAAAGATGATTTCAGAGATCGCCAAAACCAAAAAACTTGACTTTGACATCTGTATCGCCTCGCCGGCGTTGATGCCCGATGTGGCTAAAATCGCCAAAATATTGGGTCCGCAAGGAAAAATGCCTGACCCCAAATCCGGTACCGTTACCAACGACCCCAATAAAGTCATCACTGAAATCCAGGGCGGAAAAACCGAATATCGGGTTGACGCCAGCGGTATCGTCCACCAAATAGTTGGCAAGGTTTCTTGGGATGAAGCCAAGTTGGCTGAAAACGCCAAAGCGGTTATGGCAATCTATCCGAAATCTCGTCTTAATAGCGCTTTTGTAACGGCCTCGATTGCGCCGTCAATCCCGCTCGATCTAAATAAATTTTCTTGATGCTCAACCGTCTGGTGGCGCCAGTAGGTTTTATCGTCACTTTGATGGCGCTGGCATTTGTGATCCAAACGCTCGGTAATTCTAGGCCTGCCAATAAAGCCCTGATTGGTTCGAAACTTTTGAAACAGTACGAAGTGGTGGAGGTCACGCCACCACTGGCTATCGTTACCGACCAAAACAATAAAAAGATCGACTTACGACTCCAATTGACTAAACCGACCTTAATAACGTTTTGGAGCGTTAATTGTGGTCAGTGCGATATTGGTTTACCGATTTTGGATAATTTCACAAAAGACCAAAATCAAATCGAGCTGATTTTAATCAACACTAAAGATGAGCCCAAAGATAGCCAAGAGAAATTACAATCACTTGGCGTGACACTTGGAACTTTTTACGACCTTGACGGCTCAATATTTCGAAACTGGGAGGCAACAATGCCAGCGTCGTATTACGTTGTTAACGGCAAGGTCAAATACTTTTTTCCCGGTCGAATTGCCAAAGACCATCTTGACGCCTTATCGACTGGGGAATATCCGCAGTCGAAGTGATTGTACCAATCACTATAGTGGCCGGTACGGCCACTTCGACTGTCGGTATCCCGCAGTCCATAGCGAGCGGGATACATTCCGCGAGCTTTACGAGGCGTATCCCGCCGACTCTATTTAGAAATGTAATTTCAATCGATTGACTACAACGTGTATACTGATATCAACTGCTTCAGTCCAAGTGTTGGATCAGAAGCAAATTAATATTGGGAGGCTCTCATGTCTCAAACGAATCAGGCTGAAGAGGTTTCCAACAACTACCTCTGGCACATAGTCACGAGTGAAGAAGGGGGGGAAACATCTCGTTTTGGCTTTTGGCTTTTCAACTTCCTTGCTCTTGGACAAGCCGGACTCATTGGCTTTGTTTGGTGGTTGACTCTGGGCTTGATCAACCCTGAAGTAAGGAGCGTCAATTTTCGTTTCGATTGGCTCTGGCTGATGATAGCTTTCGTCAGCTACTGCTTTCTCGGTGGCCCTGGGGAAGCGACATTCCACATCGAACTACTCCATCGAAAGAGAAGCTGGATTCCGTTTTCCAATCGGATGTTTGTCGGTCACGACCACAACCATCACGGCTTAACGCGAGTAAGTGTTGCTGGCAACAAGCTCAATACCGACAACTACCAAATCAGCCGGCGGGAACAGTTTTTGTCTGCCACCTTCCCGTTCATGACGGTTTTCTTGATCGCCTTGGTGGTTTCGGCCGTCTCGGCGCTCATTCTTCAGCCGTTCTTTCCGGGAGTTGCTCTCGTCACACCGATTGCGGCGGCGGCGGTGCTGGCAGCTGTTCTCTATGAAAACCTACACGCCGCCTATCACATGTCGGACGATATGTGGCGAAAATGGTGTCGCCTGCCCAATCCGCTCGGCTGGATGGCAAAGATGGCTCGAACGCATCATATGCTTCACCACGTTAACAAGTTTTGCAACTTGAATGTGGTCGGCGTCGGCGGACTGAAAATCGGCGATTGGATCAGAGGAAGCTACAAGTTTCACGAGGGGTTATTCCAAGCCTGGCTGAATAACAACCCCAATATTGACAGCGGGGAGATTTTGACTTACCTCATGCAAAAACCTCGCCCGCTCTCGGTCAGGATTAGCGAAGCCCTTTTTGGCAAGAAAAAGTCCAAGGAGCGGATTCTCTAATGTCTGTATTTGGTAAGGGAATATCTCTTCAGCAATCCCGACCTATTCCACCTAATCCGCTTGCGGATTAGGTGGTCTTTTATTATTGAACCAAAATACCCCGTCAGTTTGCTGCGGGGATGGATGGTTCGACAGTCGGCGGGATACGCCTCCCTCGTAAAGCTCGCGGTTTCACTACTCGCTAGAGTCGGCAAGATGCCGACTTCGGCTAGGGATTACATCCCGTTGCCCATA
>CAYIGA010000027.1:0-5017 GCA_964362925.1 uncultured Candidatus Saccharibacteria bacterium
CATCTGGATTCTGCTGGAAATGAGTCCAAACTTTTTGGTATAATGACCACCATACGAAACTTGTTCGGAAGAGTCAGAACAAGTTTCGTATGGTGGACCGTACCGGGATCGAACCGGTTACCTCATCGATGCCATCGATGCGCTCTACCAAGTGAGCTAACGGCCCCAACTATCTCTGTCTAACGCCAGAGCTACACTGGACAAGCGATTCTTTGAGTCTAATTCTTGTCCCTCGAAGCCCGAGTGCTAACGAGGGCGAAGTAGGGGACTATCGACCCAGAACGCTAGCACGTAATTTTCAATTAACAAGCTTAACTTTTTCACTTATTATTGATTGAATAATTCTACCCCTTACCGCTTTTATTGGCTAGACGGCGGTGGTGGGTTGAATTATCGCTGGGGAAGCCGAAACGGTCGACACGGTTTCTGGCCGGACAATTAAATTCTTACCCGTCATTTCCGAAGAAGGGGACAGCCCCATTAATCCGAGAATAGTTGGGGCTAAATCGAATAAAGATCCGGCTCGGATATTCCAGCCCCTGGCCAAGTCGCCAATCAGATAGAGGGGGACGGGATTGTTGGTATGCTCGGTATCAGGTTCGCCAGTTTTCGGACTAACCATTTGTTCAACATTGCCATGATCGGCAGTGACAATCAGTAGTCCATTTTGCTTGTCCATCGCTTCGTAAATAGTTTGAAGGACTCGATCAACCCCCTGGCAGGCTTCTATCGCCGCCCGGAGATTGCCGGTATGTCCAACCATATCAGGCGCCGCTAAATTTAAAATGATAAAATCATACTCGGCCAAGCCCTTGATTACCGCATCGGCCACCTCGGCCATCGCCATCTCGGGTACTTGATCATAGCTAAGAACCTTGGGTGATGGGACGACAATTCTATTTTCGCCGGCAAAGGAGTTTTCGGTACCGGCATTAAAAAAATAGGTGACGTGGGCGTATTTTTCCGATTCGGCGACGTGAAGTTGTTTTAATTGGGCGGCGGAAATTACGGCCGCCAACGGTTGAGTCAGATTACGGGGTCGGAATGCGACCACCATCGGTAAACCTTCTTGATAATAAGTAAAACCAACAAAGTAGAGATTTTGAATGATTTTCGGCCGATTAAACTCGGTAAATTCCCTTTTGACCAACGCTTGAGTTATCTCCCGGGCTCGATCACCTCGAAAATTGAAAAAAATTACTGAATCGCCGTTCTCTAATGGATGAAAACTATTATTCTCGCCGCTGATAATGGTCGGTATAATGAACTCGTCGGAGAAACCGTCTCGATAAGATGATGATGTCGCCGCTTCTGCCGTCCGCGCCGTCGGACCAATTCCCTCGGTCATGGCCCGGTAGGTTTTTTCAATCCGATCCCAGCGATGATCGCGATCCATGGCGTAATATCGACCGGAAATTGTGCCGATTCGACCAAAGCCAATTTGGCGAAATTTTTCATTCAGTCGCGACAGATGGACTTGAGCGACAAAAGGAGCGGTGTCGCGTCCGTCAGTGATGGCGTGGACATAGACATTAGTACAGCGACGTTCGGCGGCCATATCAAGTAAAGCAAATAGATGGTCGATGTGACTGTGAATGCCGCCATCAGATATTAAACCTAAAATATGAACCGCTCGGCCGGTTTTAGTTGCTCGATCAAAAGCCTCAATTAGGCTTGGATTGGCGAAAAAAGTCAGATCGTTAATCGCATCGTTAATGACCGGGAAGGATTCGTTAGCCACCTGCCCCGAGCCAATTGTCAGATGGCCAACTTCTGAATTACCCCGTTCTCCCCTTGGTAGGCCGACGGCTACACCTGAAGCTTCGAGCGTCGAATAGGGATATTTTTGCTTGGCGGCGTTGAGAAAAGGTGTCTTGGCCATGGAAATAGCGTTGCCGCCCCACGGCGGCGCTACTCCCCAACCATCGATCACCGCCAAAACAATTGGTTTAGGTCGCATTTTACTTGGGCGTCAATAGCTGACGCTCGATGGCTAAGAGCCGTCGGTATTTAGTCATTCGTTCGGGATGGGCCTCGTTCGGGGCGCCCGATTTGATAAATTGCGCCCCCATCCCGACGGCAAAATCAGCAATGAAGTCGTCGAGTGTTTCGCCCGAACGATGAGATACAATCGTTACCATCCCTGACGACCGAGCCATCTCCATCACCGTCATCGTCTCGGTAACAGTACCGATTTGATTGAGCTTAATCAGAATAGCGTTGGTCGATTTTTCATCGATGCCGCGCTGAAGCCGTTCGGGATTAGTGACGTAAAGATCGTCGCCGATTAAAAGTAATTTCTTGTCGGTGGCGATTGATTTTTCCATTTGGAGTAAAAATTTAGACCAATCTTCCCAATTTTCTTCGGGAAAAGGATCCTCTAACGACAAGATTGGAAAATCCTCTAAAAAGCCCAAGTAGCGACTGGGCGTCATATCAAATGTTGGCGGCACATTGGAAGCGGCAACGTCTAATCCCAGCGAGACTTCATCCCATTTCTTGTAGCCAGAATCTTTTATCGCTCGAACCAAATAGTCGCAAGCCATTTCGTTGGTATCTAAATTGGGCGCGTAACCTCCTTCGTCGCCGAAGGTCCGACTAATATGATCACTTTCTAAAATCTGTCCGAGAGTCGTAAAAATTAGCTGACCAGCCGAAAGTTGGTTGTGATAACCACTGATTCGGTCGGGTACGACCATAAACTCCTGAATATCAAGGTTATTAGTGGCGTGTTTGCCGCCGTTAATCAGATTAAACATCGGAATCGGTAGGCTAAACGACTTGCGGTCGTCAAGCGTCGCGATATACCGATAAAGCTCTTGACCGGTAGTTTTAGCGCCAACTCGGGCTGACGCCATTGAAACGCCGAGAATACTGTTAGTACCGAGTTTGGATTTATTGCTCGTGCCGTCGAGATCGATCATTTTTTGATCGATTAAGCGCTGATCGGTAACTTCTAAACCACGCAAGGCCGGTTCAATTAATTCGGTAATATTTCTGACGGCTTGATTGATGTCAACAATGGCTGATTCGAACGCTCCTTTGGAAGCACCCGAAGGAATGGCGGCCGATCCGACAATATTATTATCGGTCTGAACTGACGCCTGAACGGTTGGATCACCTCGAGAATCATGGATAACGTCGCCCCAAATACGGAATATCTTCGACATCAAACAAACCTCCGGTTTGTAGACAGAATTAAGAATGTAGAATTAGGAATGTCGCTAACGCTCGCTTCTCGACTAAATCTCGTAGTTAGGAGGGGCTTGTCGTTATGCGGAAAGAAGGAATTGACCTTAATTCTAGATTCTTGATTCATAATTCTGCATTTTTTTACGAACCCCTGTGAGTAAATCGAGAATATAATCGTTCTCATCTCGAGCTTCAAGCGAGAGACGAGCGAGTGCAACGAGCGACATTTTACGAATCCCGGTGAGTAAATCGAGAATGTACTCGTTCTCATTTTACGAACTCCGGTGAGTAAATCGAGAATGTACTCGTTCTCATAATTTTATTAGCTCACTTTTTAGTAAATCAATCGCCGCCGTCGGCGTTGGGTCGACACCATAGACTCCGGCTAAATAAAAACTAAGGAGATCGCCGAAGTGCAAAAATAGAAACTGTTCAGCCAAAGGCGAACCAGACTTAACGGAAAGTGGCACAAATGGAATTTCCTTTTGGCTAAAAACTTTTTCCAGGCCCTTTTTTCGGGCGATATTCCGAGAAAAACCGTATTTTGATTCCAGGAGAAGAACCTCCAATTTTTCCGTCACGGCAAATTCGATGCCGACAACGATATTGTGACCGGCCTCTGGAAGAGTCGCGGCCAGGGCGAATGTTTTACTGTTTTCGTTAAATTGGTTCTGGTAACGTTTAGCAACCGCCGAGAGCGGCGGATAGGCTATAATAATCGGTACTTTATTATTGAGCGATACCGCCAAATCCTCGGCCTTGGCCAGAAAATGTTTTTGAATGACAGTTTTTTTCAGCTCATCAACCGCTTGAAAATAAGCTTCTTCTGACAAATTAGTTAGTTGTAATTTGGCCGATAATGTTAACAGGGAACCGTAGAGATGGCCAAGGGCCGCCCGGGGAGGACTGGAATAATTTATTTTAAATAAGGGGAAATCGTGAATGGCGGCTAATTCCATCAATTTCCCGCCGGAACTAACAGCTATCACGGCCATTTTCCGCTCCATGGCCGCTTTAACACTGTCGAGGACTTCTTCGGTATCGCCGGAATAAGTGACGGCGATTAAGAGCGTTTTGGCGTCAGCCCAACCAGGCAAACCGTAATCTGCCCAAACTGTAACTGGTTTAGTAAGTTTGTCGCCAAACAAGTCAATCAAAAGTAATCCGGCAATACCGGATCCGCCCATGCCAGCGATAATAACCTGATTAAAACGGTCGGCGGCAATCGGTAAGTTTTTAATCCATAGACTAGTCCAGGCCTTTTCCAGCTGAACTGGTAACTCCATGGTTTTCTCCAACATTTTCTCTGAGTCTTCAACAATAATTTGCCCCTCTGACATATTAAGAGCGTACTACGGACGGCTTACTTTGAGAAGTGACAGCATGACTCTTTTCAAGGAAGAGTAAACTCTTCCCCAGTATAGACTACGGGAGTGAAGCGACTCGAAGAGTTTACTCTCTGCTAACGGTAGTGAGTCGAAGAGTGGACCGTAGCGGAATCGAACCGCTGACCTCATCAATGCGAATGATGCGCTCTACCAACTGAGCTAACGGCCCCAACTACGCTTCAGTTGACACTGAAGCTACGATGGGCGAGTGACATATGAGTCAGTTTCTCGCCCGCTATAGCCACAGTGTTAACGAGCGACGGTGGGAGCTAACGGCCCATAGGCTCGGGCACTGGCGGGCAGGTGCAAGTAGGCGTTCTACTAATGAACTACTGGCCCCTACCTGTAATTCTACCCTCATTTTTGCTAAAATTAACCTAATGGGCAAGTGGTGGAATGGTTTACACGTAGCACTCAAAATGCTATGAGCGCAAGCT
>CAYIGA010000028.1:0-4762 GCA_964362925.1 uncultured Candidatus Saccharibacteria bacterium
TTTGGGCTCGGCTAACCTGTTCGTCAATATAGAGAGCGGTCGCTTCGCCTTCCAGCGATGGATCGGTTGCTAAAATTGCTTCTTTGAATTGGCCAGTTTCTAAACGAGATAGGAGCTCTTTGATTTTTAGGTCACTTGGCGAAACATTATTAATCGGCGAAATTTGGCCGCCTAAAACGTGATATAAACCATTAAAATGAGCTTTTTCCAGGGCTAAAACATCGAGTGGTTCTTCGACAACGGCCAGTTTAGCTTGGTCACGATCTTTATCCCGACAAAGGACACAAGGATCGGTCTCGGCAATCAGGAAACAATTAGAACAGGTGACAAGATTTTTTTTGAGGTTGATGAAAGCCTGACCGAATTTGTCCAACTCGCCCTCTTGGCGACCGAGTAGAAAAAAAGTTAAGCGATTAGCCGTTTTCGGTCCGATACTGGGCAGAGTTGCTAATAAGCCGGACATCGCTTCAACTGATCGGGGCAAGATATTACGCATCAAGTCAAAAGGTAGAAGGTAATCGGTAAAAGCGCAAGTAAAATTGAAAAAGTTTTTTAAAACTGGCTTGTACCAAACATGCTGACTTTTGAAAAATCATTCTAACTTTTGACTTCTGACTTCTGACTTTCTTTCTTGTAATCGCATTGACTACAGGCCGGGCCGGATTTTTTGTTGACCAATAGATTTGTACATTTAGGGCATTTTTCGTCTAAGGGCTCGTCCCAATAGGCAGTTTTGCAATCTGGATAGCCGGAACAGCCCCAAAAAATTTTCCCTCGACGGGTGTTGCGACGAATTAGCTCCTTGCCGCAATTCGGGCAAGAAACGCTTGAGCCAATGACAATCGCTCTGGTGAATTTGCATTTCGGGTAATCAGCGCAGGCCAAAAAGGTCCCGAAACGACCTTGCTTAACCGCCATTTTCCCGCCACATTTGTCGCACTTTTCCTTGACTTCCTCGGCGATCTCCTTCTCTTCGCTGGCGGTAAATTTGTCGTCAAGATATGGCTCGGTGTGTTTGCACTCCGGAAAACCGCTACAGGAATAAAATTTGCCGTAGCGACCGAGCTTCAGCACGATTGGCTTAGCGCAATCTGGACATTTCTTGTCGGTCGCTTCTTCGACGATGGCCTTTTTATCGACCGATTTTTCTTTTTCAGTCAAAAGTTTGGCAAAAGGGGTATAAAATTCGGCCAAAACTGGCTCCAACTGTCGTTTGCCATCAGCGATATCATCGAGCTTGTCCTCCATCTCGGCGGTAAAATTGTAATCGACGATGTCGGGGAAATGTTCGACTAATAGATCGATAACAATTCCGGCCACTTCGGTCGGCGTGAAACGACCAGCCAGTTTGGTAACGTAGCCGCGATCGACAATAGTTGACATAATCGGGGCGTAGGTAGACGGCCGGCCGATGCCGCGATGCTCCAGTTCTCGGACGAGCGAGGACTCGGAATAGCGAGCTGGTGGTTCAGTGAAATGCTGGACAGAATCAAGTTTTTTGAGGGTGACCGTCTCTTTTTCAACTAAATTGGGCAGTTGAACAAATCTTTCTTCAATATCTGGCACTAGACGCATGAAGCCGTCAAAAACTAGCTTCCGACCGCGACCGACGAGCAGACCGGCATCAGTTTGAACTGTTGCGCTGGTCGTTTGGACTTGAGCGGAAGCCATTAGCGACGAGGTCGCTTGCGACCAAATCAGGTTGTAAAGGTTGAAATGATCTTTAGTTAGAGCACCTTTAATCTCATCAGGTCGAAGAGCAAAATCGGTCGGTCGAATCGCTTCGTGGGCTTCTTGGGCGCCGCGAACTTTTTTGGTAAATAGATTAGGTCGATCGGGCAGGTACTGTGCGCCGTAATTTTTAGCGATAAACGCTTCGGCTTGCTTTTTAGCGACCACCGACATTTGGTACGAATCGGTCCGCATATAGGTAATTAGGGCGACCGAACCCTTGCCCTCGACATCGACGCCCTCGTACAAATCCTGGGCAATTTTCATCGTTTTTTTAGCGCTAAAGTGTAAAACCCGAGCTGCCGCTTGCTGAAGAGTGGAGGTAATTAGGGGCGCTTGAGGTTTGAGAAGGGAGTCGCTGGTTTCGATTTTTTCAACCGTCAGTTTTGATTTTTCTAATTTTTTCTTCTTTACGTCAATTTCTTTTTGGCTGGCTAACTCGAGTTTGGCAGTTCCGCCCGGCACGGCTAAATAGGCGTTAAAATCGCCGTTCTTACTCTTCAATATAGCTTCAAGCGTCCATGATTCTTCGACTTTGAAGTCTTTAATTTCCTTTTCTCGTTCAACAATTAGTCGGACCGCTACTGATTGAACTCGACCGGCTGACAAGCCACGATAAACCTTTTTCCAAAGAAATGGCGATAATTTGTAGCCAACTAAGCGATCGAGAATCCGCCGAGCTTGCTGAGCGTCAACCAATTTTTGATCAATAGTTCGGGGATGTTTGAGAGCATTGGCAATGGCCGGCTTGGTAATTTCGTGGAAAGTTATTCGATGAATTGGGATTTGCTTGGCCGTCGTAGCCTTGGCGAAGTCGGGCTTGCCCCGAGTGTGGTCGAGGGAGGGTTTGCTTGCCCCGAGCGTGGTCGAGGGAGGATTTTGAGTTTCCTTCAAGCCCAAAGCTTGAAGGAGGTGCCAAGCGATCGCTTCCCCTTCTCGATCAAAGTCGGTCGCCAGATAGAGTTCGGACGAAGTTTTAAGTAAAGTTTTCAATTCACTCAAAACGGTTTTGGCTTTAGTAATTGGAACGTAATCAACGGCAAAGTGATCAGCCGGGTCGATGCCAAGCTTCTTAATCGGTAAATCGCGAACATGACCGTAAGAGGCCCGAACGGTAAAGTCCGCTCCCAAATACTGGCCAATCGTTTTGGCTTTAGCTGGAGACTCAACAATGACTAATTTTTTAGACATTAAGTAGATTTCAAAACTCAAACCTCAAAGCGGAAAGTGACATTTAAAGTAAAAAAATTTCCATTTTGGATTGTCAAACGAGCCTCTGGCGAGAAGCGAGCGTCAGCGACATTTTGTCGCTCCGAATCGCTTTTCACCTCGTTCACAGTGAGATTTGAGATTTGCATTTTGATTTTATTTTTTTGCTTGATAGAAACCGGGGCGATTCTGGAAGATTTGTCCCAACAGTTCTAATTCAGTCAGTATTCCTAGAATCTCTGGAATTGGCCGGTTGGTCAACAGGGCGATTTGGTCAATCGACAACGCTTCCTTGACTAGTAAGTGTAAGAGCCTATGCGCCGGTTCGTCAAGGTTATCGGCGCTTTTTTTCGGCTTAAGACCGTAAATTTCGTAAAGTTGAAATGGATCGTCAAGCAATATCGCCCCTTGTTTGATTAAAAAATTTGTCCCGTCGGCGTTACGACGGGTGATTTCGCTCGGCACGGCCATAACTTCCCGATTATAGTCGAGAGCGGCCTTGGCGGTTGTTAATGAGCCGGAGCGAATCGCCGCTTCTAAAACAATTGTCACTTTAGAGAGTCCAGCGATGATCCGATTGCGAATGGGGAATTTGGCCGGTCGGGGTCGGGAAAGCGGCGGGTATTCGGTAAGTAATAAGCCACCCTCTTCGACGATTTGCTCGGCTAGTCGATGATGATCGACCGGATAAATCGAGTCGAGTCCACCAGCTAAAACAGCAATAGTCGGTGAATTATATTTGAGGGCAAGTTGGTGAATTTTTTTATCAACGCCGTAAGCTAGGCCAGAAACAAGACAAAGCTGGTTAACTAATTCTTCCGGTAAAAGTTTTTCCGCCACCAGCAAGGCATAGTTAGTTGGTTTACGGGTGCCGACAACGGTCAAACAAGTTTTTTGCAAAATACTTTTGTCGCCGCGATAAAAAAGCCAAAGGGGCGGATCGTTAATCTGGCGCAGGAGCGGTGGGTAAGCCGACGAATCAATGGTGATGACGGCAATCTTTTTGCTTATTAATAAGTGTTTGGCGGCCGTTACCGATTTCGGCCGATTTTTGAGGGCGTCGGCTTGATGGGCAGTTAGGCCGGCTTTAATTAAGAAATCGGCTCGGGTTTCTAAAACCGCTTTAAGCGAATGGAAGTTTTGGTGAAGTTTCTGCCAAGAAATTGGCCCGAGCGGCTCAACCATCGAGACTGCCAGAATATCGTCGATGGTGGAACCAGAAAACCAGCGTTTCTCTCTTGACATACCATTCATAATATGTTAAATTGGCCGAACTTCGAAATTGACTTTCGCCCGCGGCCTCATATAATTGGTCGCGCATAATTCATCTTGAGGTAGAAAGCGTTTGGGAGGATTAAGGGAAAGGCCACTCGCGCAAGTAGAGTGGCTTTTTCCGTAATAATAGTTAGACTGTTTGTATCTCAATTGTTGGAGAAAATCGTCAGTCTACGAGCACCTTTATTTCCCAAGCCGCTCGGTCCAAGCCGGAACGGTTCTTAGGGACAAAAGAACTATTGGAACCTACTTGGTTCCGGCACTGATCGCCCAATCACCTCCGAACTCTGGGGCACAGATGATGAAGTATACAGAAACGAAAGCTAGATGATGTTTTACTTCTCGGGTTACCAGTGTGTTGAGCAGTGTTGCGGGGCCGTATTAGATGAAATGTATCGGATCGGCGGTGAGGGGTTTGCTACAGCTTACATTCGCGAGTACGCTCAAAACCCAGGTGATCGTCGATTTAAGTTGTTTCAAAATGCTCTCTATACAGCTCTTAGGGCCGCTAAGCCCAACGCCGAAAGAACTGCCCCGACCACAGAAG
>CAYIGA010000029.1:0-4636 GCA_964362925.1 uncultured Candidatus Saccharibacteria bacterium
GTTTTGGCGCTGGGTTATCTGCTCTTCAGCTTGAGTTATCTCGATCGCGTCTATCCCAATGTCGTCATTGGAACTAGTCAATTTCAGGGGCTGACGCAGGACCAGCTCAAAGACAAACTTAACCAACTAGCTACCGCTCAAGTCGACCAGAAAATTACCCTCCAACAAGGCGACAACACTTTGGAGTTCGACTCCAAGGAGGTTGATTGGCAAGTCAATATCGAAGCGACCGCCAACCAAGTTTTTAGATACGGTCGCGAGGACGGTAGTCGATTGATCAGTTTCCTTCATCAGCTCAAGTCCCTGTTTATCAAGCAACATTTCGACCCGATCAGCCGCTTTGACGCCGAACTACTCGCAAGCAAAATTAGTCAGATCGCCGACAAAGTTAATAATTCCGCCCAGGACGCCAGCGCCGAATTGGTTGGCGATAAATTGGTGACAACGGCCGAGAAGTTGGGCGAAGTTGTCGATGAGCAAGCCGTGACCAATCAGACGTTAACTCTCCTGAATAATTTTACTGGCGGGACAGTCGAGATTGAGAAAAAGCTCGATCTGCCAACGATCATTTTGGGTAATGTCGACGAGCTCAATCGGAAACTTGAGGCCCTGTCCGAGCGCCAGTTAGCCCTCAAGTGGAAATCCGGTTCTAAAAAACTCTCTCGCAAAGAAATTCGCCAATTAGTTGGCTTTCCGCCAGCTGGCGGAGGCGAGGTCCTATCTGGCGTCGCCGCTAAAGTCATAACGGTCGAGTTTACGACCGAAAAAGTTCAAAACTATCTAACTAGCATTGCTGATCAAACCGACTCACCGGCCGTTGAGCCGCAGTTAGTGATTAAAGACGACAAAATAGTGATCGTCAAAGCCTCCAAAGAAGGCGAGGTGGTCGATTTGAACGCCACCGCCACGACCATTTTAGCGATTATTAACGCCCAGGGCGACAACCCCACCGCCGAGCTAACGATGAAAGCCGACTTTCCGGCCATAAACGAAGCCAATCTGGCCGGTTTAGGTATCAAGGAGCGGATCGGTTACGGTGAAACCAGCTTCGCTGGCTCGCCAGCTAACCGCAAGCACAACATCACTAACGGCGTCTCCACTTTACAAAGCGCCTTAATTAAGCCGGGCGAAATATTCTCGACGGTGGTAAAGCTTGGCGCCGTTGACAACACGACCGGCTATCTGCCGGAGCTGGTGATTAAGGAGAACAAAACCACTCCCGAGTTCGGAGGCGGCCTCTGTCAGGTTTCGACAACTTTATTTCGGGCGATCCTCAATAGCGGACTGAAGGTGACCGAGCGCCAAAATCACTCCTATCGAGTCGGTTACTACGAGCCACCGATCGGTTTGGACGCGACCATTTACCTGCCCAAACCGGACTTGAAGTTCTTGAACGACACCCCGGGCCACATCCTCGTTCAGGGGCGAGTTGAGAAAAATAAAGTTATATTCGAATTCTGGGGGACCAAAGACGGCCGAGAGACATTTATCAGCTTGCCGGTTGTCTCTAATGTCAAAGAACCGGGTGAGCCGATCTACGCCGACACCGATACCTTGGCCAAAGGCGAGCAAAAACAGATTGAAAAACCGCACGCCGGCGCCACGGCGGTTGTGACCTACACTGTTGTTCGAAACGGGCAGGTGATCAACAAGCAGGTCTTTAAATCAATCTACAAAGTCTGGCCAGCTCGATTTTTGGTCGGGACGAACGAAAGCTTAGTTGTACCCCCACCGACCCCGTAAATTAACGAATGAATTTGACTTCGATCGGCAGTTTCAACCTCGCCCAGGCCCGATCGGCCGTCAGGACCGGGCAGTTTAAGCTGATTGCCGTGGCAATGCAGGCGCGGTCGGCTAAGGAAATTGGGGCATGCGGCACGATCTCCGACAAAATTTCTGCCATCAGTTGATTAAAATCAACGATTGTTATTTTTGTTTTGATGATAAGCGCTGTTAGTATTTTTCGACTCGCCTTTCTCTTTGTCAGTTGCAATAATGTCTCGGCGTAATTAACACTACTTACGACCAAGTTTCTTTCGATCCCAACTATTCACGACTTACGCACTTCAGGGAGTAAGTCGTGAAAACACGACGCTAGTGTCAGCCAGTTAAATCAATTAAACGGCGTCAGTCGTGTTATTACTTGGCCACCTTTTTCTTCGAGAAGATACGCGAGGAGAGCCGAGCTATCAACTACGAGCATTACCAACCCTCGCGCTTGGCCTCGGCATGTCGCTCGTCGATCAACTGCTGGGAGAGTGGCTTTTCACCGGGTTTCGGCCGAAATGGCTTTAGATAATCTTGGAGTTCCTTCCAAGCCAGAGTTGGGTCTTCGAGAGTTAAACTTTGTTCACCAGCCTCTTGACAGGTCGATTTTTAACTCTAAAGTAAGATATAAGTAAGATGAAAGACTTAGTTATAGAAACAACGATGAGCTCCAAGGGTCAAACCGTTATCCCAAAATATGTTCGGGAGCGTTTGGAGATTAAACAAGGCACTAAACTTGCTTGGCGTCTAACTCCTGACGGCGAGATAACTGTCGGCAAAGTTTCATACCCCAAAAAACAGAGCTGGATTGAGTGGTTAGAGGATATCGAGAAACTTGACAGCAGTATCTGGGAGGGGGTTGACCCGGTCGAGTACATAAGATCGTTAAGAGATGAATCAGAGCGAGAGTTTTCTTAAGCGTCACTCACTTGTCGGGTTTGATACTAATGTATTGATAGCAGCTATTAAAAAACAATCCGACCACACCGCGAGTGCCCGTGGTGTATTCGAAGTGTTCGCCCGGCTTAAGATAGAGGCCGTGCTCTCGACGGTCTCCGTGCCGGAAATTATGGCCAAGCCGCTCGCCAGCGGTCAACTAAATATCGTTGCCAGCTATGAAGACAGGCTATTTGGTGGAAAATTTTCTTTTGCCGAAGTTACACTTTCGGCCGCGAAGCGGGCAACTTCACTTAGAGTTCGATTTGGCTATAAGTTAATTGATGCTCTGATTGTCGCCTCTCTTATGGAAGTCGGCGTAACTGGTTTTATCACCGCCGATAAAGCTATTAAATCAACCAAAGAGTTGGAAGTTTTGGCGCTTACAGCTGGTTGACAATTTGGGGTCTGTCGGCTCTAAACGTGATAGACTTGGAAAGTCGCTTACCAGCGACTCTAGTTGGGGTGAATTAATGTTTAGCGATTCAATCTGGCGGATTTACGATATTCGCGGCCTTTACCCGACGGAAGTTAACGCCGCCGTTTTTGGGGCGCTCGGCCGGGCCTTTGCCCAAGTCACCAAAGGTAAGACAATCGCCGTCGGTCGAGATGTCCGGTTGAGCGGCTCCGTTCTCCAAGAAGCGATGATGGACGGCTTAGTCCGCGCCGGTGTCGATGTTGTTGATCTTGGAGTGATCTCAACCGATATGATCTATTTCGCCGCCGGTGAGTTCGATTACGACGGGGCGGTGATCGTTTCCGCCAGCCACAATCCGGCCGAATACAACGGAGCCAAGTTTATCGGCGCCAAGGCTCGGCCGTTCGATCCGGACAAAGAATTTGCCAAAATAAAAGAACTAGCCCAAGCCAACCGCTTTACCGATGAGGCCGAGATCGGCCGGGTGAGCAAACGGGACATAATGGACGACTACATTAATAAAGTCCTGTCGCTGGTTGACCGAACTAAATTGAAACCGCTCCGTATCGTCATCAACCCCAATTTCGGCTCGGTTTGCCTGACAATTCTTGCCCTAAAAAACCGTCTGCCGTTCGAAATGATTGGCTTAAACGACGACGTTGACGGCTCATTTCCTAAAGGCCGACCCGACCCCTTGCGGCCGGAGACCCGTCAAGAAACGATCGATCTAATTAAAAAAGAGCGTCCGGCCTTCGGTGCCGCCTGGGACGCCGACGGCGACCGGGTTTTTTTCTACGACGAGAACGGCCAGTTTATTGACGGCTACTACATCGTCGCCCTACTGGCTCGATACTTTCTGGAGAAATCCCCGGGCTCAACTGTCGTTCACGATCGGCGGGCCTGGTGGGCAACGGCCGATATCGCCGCCTCATCAGGCGGGCAAGCCAAAGCGGCCAAAGTCGGTCATGTTTTCTTCAAGCAGGTCTTGCGGGCCGAAAACTCCCCCTACGGCGGCGAACTTTCGGCTCATCATTACTTCCGCGATTTCTATTATTGTGACAACGGCCTGATACCTTTCCTGATTATTTGGCAGATGGTCAGCGCCAGTGGCTCATTAGCCGAACTTATCCGACCGCTCAAAGAAAAATATCCGATCTCCGGCGAGCTCAACTTTACTGTTGATCGGCCGCTGGCAACCATTGATCGACTGGCCGAACGCTACCAGCAGTTCTCTCAAGATCGATCGGACGGCCTGACAATTTTCGACGACCGCCAGTGGTCGGCTAATATCCGAGCCTCTAATAACGAGCCGCTATTGCGTCTGAATGTCGAGGCCAATTCTAGCGAATTAGTCCAAAAAAGAACTGCCGAGCTCACTCAAGCGATCGAAGAGGGCTAAAATGTCGCTCGCAAGCTCGCTCGTCTCATTCACCGGGGGCTCGTAAAATGTCGCTCGTTGGACTCGCTCGTCTCTCGCTTGAAGCTCGAGATGAGAACGAGTACATTCTCGATTTA
>CAYIGA010000030.1:0-4625 GCA_964362925.1 uncultured Candidatus Saccharibacteria bacterium
TCGAAGTCGGCATTCCGCCGACTATATCTTGATGTATCTTTTGACTTTATGTTTGGCCAGCATCACTTTATACCAGTCATCATAGCTTTGATCGGCACCGTCAGTTCGCTCGAGTAATTGAACGACCTGATAGCCAAATTGGGTCTGAATGGGGTTAGAGACTTGGTTAATTGCTAATCCGGCGACCGCGTCCTCAAGTCCCGGCCCGATTTGAGCAGCCAGCTCGCCCTTACGCCAGTAGCCGATATCGCCACCGGTCCCGGCTGTTTTATTGTCCTGACTAAAAACTTTAGCCACTTCAGCAAAATCCTTGCCGCCGCTAATCTGTTTTTTGGCTTCAACGGCCGAGCTCAAATCAAGCGTCAAAATATGACGGAGTTGCCAACGAAGGAGAACCGCGTTTTTAACCTTTTCTTTTAAAATTTGCTCAGCCAAGATTTGTTTATATTCGATAATAGTCATGTCGTAGAGATGCTCGACTTTTTGCTTAATCTCTTTGGGATCGCCTTGTTTGTCGAAGGCAGTCTGGAGTTCTTCGTTGGTGACGCGAATGGAGCGCTTCTGGGCCTCCAGATAAATAAGGCGATCTTCAATTAACCCTTCCAAGACCCTTTGGCGCAATTCCTTATCGGTTGGTGGTCGGTTACTGCTGTCGTTTGGGGCCTGACGGCTAAAAGTATTTAAAAAATTCAATCGAGCCAGGAATTGATGCGACCAAAGAAGCGTCGCGTCAACTTTGGCGACCGGAAATGGATAAATTTGACTTAAGTTTCTCGCCAATCGTGTTTCCGCTTTCTTAGTATAGGTCTGAACGAAACCAACAATACCAAAGAAAATATAGACAGCTAGGATCAAAATGGCGGTGTCGACGAAAACTGTTGAAGGGTTCTTGATGTGGCGCCGAACCAGTGAGCCCAACATTGGAACGCGAGTATGGAGCCAGAGCCATCCTTGCTGATAAACTCGATTGATCAAGCCGATCCCCTTAACGGCGAGCTCAACGATCGTTTCTAAAACGTTTTTAAGCCGGGCCAAGTTGTCCATATGATGTTCACCACCACCACCATAACAGCTAGACCGATGAAGATAAAATGGCCCAGAATCGGTCGATGATCAAACTCAATTACTCGCCAGGATTGCCAGACTAGATAGAAGACAATTGTCCCTAACATTGATTTCTGAAAATAAGTAATCGGCCAAAATTGGGTCAGCGTCGTAATTTGCGAAGTAAATAGCCCGACCATTGACCAAACAAGTATTTCCTCCCGACCAATCGGGCCGTTCTGGCCGGCCGAAATTAAACCAATCAAGGCGGTGACGACAAAAATAACTAAAGAAGCCATCAGCGGTGAAGCATAACCGTTGCCCAACCAAAAGTGGGCTAGAACTAATATGAGAGCGATGTTGCTAAAAATTGGCAGTTCAAGTTGGCCAGTATAAAGGAGAACCCCATTCAGAGTCGCCAAGGCGATTAACATATTGCCAGTCAAGGAACTGGGTAAAAAATCCCAGAGGACACCGATAATGGCGATTTGGATCAGCCAGAGAAAAATTAGGGCTTTAGGTAGACTTTTGAGGAATAACATTTTCCGTCTTCTCACTCCAGACTAAAGTTGCTACCGATGGTGAAAATGATCTCCTCGGTTGAATTAGCGACTGAACTTGCTGTCGGCGTCAAACCAAAACGGCGTTTCAATAGAGCGAGCGTGTACGGCTTGTCAGCCGAGTAAGTTATGGTTGAAGTTTTTTGAACCGTCGTCTTCGACTCGACCAGGCTGATCGTATAACCAAGCGAGACTAATTTTTTCTTTAGTTTTTTGCCGACGTCCTTCTGGCCAGAAGCGTCGATAATTTTAATTCTAGCCGCCTCTTTAATCAGATACGGTTCGGGCAAAGCCGTCTTGGCAAAATCCTGAACCTCGGTCCAATTACTAGTTCCTAGTTTAGGAATCAAGACGTACTGACCGTTGCCATTAATGCTCGAGACCAACGGGCCAGACGAGCCGTTGTCGAGAATAGCCGTCGTCGTCTCGTCGCTATCAATTTCGGCAATCAACTTGGCGAGACTGACAATTTCATTGCTTTGAAGATCGGTTTTGAAATTGCGTCCGAACGTCGCCATTAAATCGGTCATTTTCTTGGGGTTGGCCAAAAAATTGAGTTGAAAAGCTTTTTGGCGAATGGCGCCAATAATTTGCTGTTGACGGCGCGAACGGTCGAAGTCACTGGTTGTCTGACGACTGCGGGCATATTTGAGGGCAATTTCACCGCTCATATTCTGCAAGCCGGCCTTAAGAATAAATGGGTCAAAGCCGGTATTAGTACTATTGGGGTACTTCGGGTCGGCAATAGCTTTGTCAACGTAAATTTGGATGCCACCTAAATTATCAACAATTCTGACAACGCCCCTGAAATCAACTCGGGCAAAATAACTAATCTGAACGTCGAGCGTATCGGCAACGGTTTTCTTCATCAACGCGCCGCCGCCGTCAACTTTGGGGTCGCAAGTCCCCTTTGCCGACAGACAAGCGCTAACACCGGAATTATAGACTTCATTTATTTTGGTTTGACGGTGTTCAGCCGAGTTGACAACAAACAGATCGCGTGGCAGGGAAAGCAGAGCTATTTTTTTGTTAATCGGGTCTATTGAGACAACCTGGATCGAATCGGTTAAGCCAGCGGCGGCATCGATCCCGAGCGACAGTATATTAATCCGGCTATCACCTTCGACAAGTAATTGATCGGGCGAGATTTCGCCGTTATGACGAAAGAACGACGATCGATCGTCGGCATTTTTGGAGGAGATGGTTTTGAAGGCGATTACTCCAGATACAGTTACCCAACCAACCGAACCGACTATCAAGACCATTAATCCAAATAAAAAAAACCTCAAACTTTTTCTTTGCTTTCGGCCGCTCGGGTCAATATTGTGACTGGTTGGAGAGGGCTGATTTACCCGGGGGCGGATTTGGCGGTTACGTCTAAACAGCATTGCTTGTTTCACTCTAACATACGGCGGTCAGCTAACCTAGTAGCGAGCTTTGGCTTGGCCGACCGGTTTTGGAGGAGTCTTTTTAAGAAAATCGAGAGCCGTGTCCAACGAATCGCCCTCCAGCTCGATAATCGGTTTGTTTAATAACCAGCCAAGGGTGTTGGCGGCGGTCACGCCCATTCTCGTACCGGTGTAGGAACCGGGGCCGGTCAGGACGGCGACGGCATCGATTTCGGTCATAGAAATTTTTGCCAATTGTAGTAGTTGGTCGGTTAATTTCTGTAATTCTTGGGCCTTGACCGGCGCGACCAATTTTTTGACTTTGCCCTTAACAATCAAGGCGACACTGGTTTGATCGCGACTGGTGGTGTTAAAAACTAAAATTTTCGGAAAAGGTAAATTTTCTGGTTTGTTCATCGATAATCTCTAGTTTGACTGTCTTAACGCCGATTGGCAAAAATTCCAAACCGATCTCCGGCCATTCGATGATCGTTAGAGTCGTTTTGTCGCCCAAATAATCTTTCCAGCCAAAAGTGAATAATTCCTCCGGCTTAAGCCGATAAAAATCTAAATGGATAACTTCGTTAATTTTTTTATGACCGACTGGATAATGTTTTTCGAGGACGAAAGTTGGGCTGGTCACTCGACCGACGTAGCCCAGAAGTCGTAACATATGTTGGGTCAGCGTCGTTTTACCGCTGGCTAGCGGTCCAGATAGCGCCAAAACATCGCCGGGCTGGAGTGAGTCGATAATTCTCTTTGCCACTACTGGTAAATCGGTCAATCGTACTTTCACCGCTATATTTTACCAGTCATTTGAAAACGATGACACTTACTTAATGCTTACCAACGTTGACAAAATTATGTTTTTTTTTGGCCCTCTGTGCTACTATTAATATAGTCTGACTGGAGGTGGTTGGAGATGGCTAGAGATAAGAATATGCCGAGCAAGAAGCAGAAGCAGAAGAAAAAGAAGCAACAGGACAAGAAGGAGAATGGCGATAACAAAGCCCCAAAGCCGATCAAGCAGTGAGTCATCCCAGGCGCCAGACGAGAACTAGACGCGGGGGATGATCGACCAATTCGGGCGTGTCCATCGGGACACGCCCAATTATTGACCCAAACCCTGAACGAAATCTGAATTTTTTTTCAACGAAAACCTCCTTACCAATCGTAGCATTTGCAAATTGGGCAAGCTGAATTCTGATATCTAATCGCTCGGGCGGGTCGACATTCTCCCTTAGCTACCTCTTGCCAAGTTGTTCTTGCTTTGGCGGTGGAGATTCTTCTAAAGATATACCGGTCTCGCTCTCGGGTGGGATGAGAGCGAGACCGGACCGGCTCGGAGGACGGACAGACAGCGAACAGATAAGCGGGCGACCCTCGTAGCTCCGGATGGCCACAAGACCGTAGTCGGCTAAGTCACCGGTCAGCACTGCTCCTGTCGTTACTTAACTCAATATACCTTTCCGCTCGTCTATTTGTCAAGCCGACCCGATATCGGTCCTGCCTATCTTCAATCTCTCCTGGTTTCCGATTGGCGATTATTCCTAAACCGCTTGCAATTTCCTACGTGGTTCCCGAATTAAAACCTTCGCAAACTTTTGAAATCATTTTGCCAAATCTGATACAC
>CAYIGA010000031.1:0-4308 GCA_964362925.1 uncultured Candidatus Saccharibacteria bacterium
GCCTCGTAAAGCTCGCAATTCAGTAAATTGTTCGCTAGAGTCGGCGGGATACGCCGACTTCGGCTAGGGATTACATCCCGTCGCCCATAAGAACTTTCCGCTCGGAGATATCTTCCAGTTCTACTTCAAGGTAGGTCATTTTCTTCGCCCGTTCTAAAACCAATCGTTTTTTCTTGATCGGTTTTCAAGACCTTAGACATTACTTCCAGCAGAGCTTTGGCGTGTTCCAGCGACATGCCAATACGGGCTACGACTTGTTGCTTTTGGGGGCTTCCTAAGCTCTGAGCAATTTCTAGATTGACTCCGTACTGTGTTTTGTTTACAAAGACCGCGTCTGTGTAGAGTACCGTCGTGGCATTGCTCATTATGATCTCTGGCATTTGTTCTTCTGGCATCTTTACCTCACACTCCCTAAATTTTCAAACCTACTTAATTAATTTGAGGGCAATCACATTCCCATCCCATCCATGCCGCCCATACCTCCAGGCATTGGGGGCATCGAATCTTTTTTCTCCGGTAGATCGGTCACGGCCGCTTCGGTTGTTAGAACCATCGCGGCGACACTGGCAGCGTTTTGGATCGCCGAGCGAGTCACTTTGAGCGGGTCGATGATGCCGGCAGCCATCATATTAACCATACGATCGGTTTTGGCGTCGTAACCCCAGCCCTTTTTACCATCGATAATACGGGCAACGATAACCGACCCTTCGGCGCCGGCGTTTGAGGCAATCTGCCAGGCCGGGACGACAAGTGATTTAGAGACGATCTCGCGGCCAATCTCTTCATCTCCTTCGAATTTAGTCTTATTTAGAGCGACATGCGCTTCCAGCAAAGCGACGCCACCGCCCGAAACGACCCCTTCTTCAATGGCGGCTCGAGTCGCTTTTTGGGCATCCTCAACGCGGTGCTGTTTTTCTTTTTGCTCCACTTCCGAAGCGGCGCCGACTTTGATAACGGCCACCCCACCGGAAAGTTTGCCGAGCCGTTCTTGGAGTTTTTCTTTGTCGTAATCGCTGGTCGCTTTCTCAATTTGAGCTTTAATTTGGACCACCCGAGCCCCAATCGCTGATTTCGTACCCTTGCCGTCAACGACAGTAGTGTTGTCTTTATCGGCCATAACCCGACGGGCAAATCCGAGCATTTCGACGGTGGTCTCTTCCAATTTCATCCCTTTTTCTTCGGAGATGACCTCGCCGCCGGTTAAGACCGCGATATCCTGGAGCATCTCTTTTCGGCGATCGCCAAAGCCGGGCGCTTTAACAGCTAGAATACTTAAGATGCCGCGCAATTTATTGACGATGATCGTCGCCAACGCTTCACCATCAAGATCTTCGGCGATAATAACTAGCTCTTTTTTGCCTTGAGCGGCCAGTTTCTCCAATAGAGGCAAAATTTCCTGAATTGAGGAGATCTTTTTGTCGGTAATGAGGATATGGGGCTTTTCAATTATCGATTCCATACTAGCGGCGTCGGTGATCATATAAGCGGAGACAAAACCTTGGTCGAACTGCATTCCTTCGGTTAGTTCATAGGTCATCTCCAGGGCTTCTGATTTTTCGACCGTTATCACCCCTTCGTTGCCAACTTTTTCAAAAACTTCGGCGATTAAGGCCCCAATTTCCGGATCATTGGCGCTGATCGAAGCGACTTGGGTTTTTTCTTCTTTGGTTTTGATCTGCTTGGCGTTTTTCTTCAATAACGTCACCACCGCTTCGGTCGCCCGCTCAATACCGTGGCGAATCGCCATAGCCGAAGAACCGGCGCTGACATTATTCAAGCCATCGTTAATCATCGCTTGGGCAAGTAAGGTGGCGGTGGTTGTGCCATCACCGGCGATGTCGTCGGTTTTCGAAGCCACTTCCTTAACCAATTGCGCCCCCATATTCTCGAACTTATCTTCGAGATCGATCTCTTTGGCAATAGTGACGCCATCGTTAGTGATAGTCGGACCGCCGTAACCTTTGTCAAGTAAGACGTTACGACCCTTTGGACCGAGCGTCACCTTGACGGTATCGGCCAAGGCGTTGACTCCTTGGCGGATTTTGTTGCGGGCTTCGGCTGAGAATTTAATTTGTTTTGCCATTTATATTTTCCTTTCTAAATTTGCCTAAAGAGTAATGTTGTGGCGACAGGTTCTGGTAATCCAGTTCCCCAGCGACCAACAATATCGCTCTTGGCTTAAGTTAGTATTCCCAAGACTTCGTCTTCTCTGATGATTTTGTACTCAACGCCGTCCTGCTTAAATTCGTCGCCGGCGTATTTGCCAAACAGAACTCGGTCGCCCTTCTGAACTTCCATCTCGATCCGCTGGCCATCTTTATCAATTCGGCCAGGGCCGACAGCGACAACTTTACCTTCCTGGGGTTTTTCTTTGGCAGTGTCGGGAATGACTATGCCAGATTTTGAGACCGTCTCGGCCTCAAGCGGCTGGACAACCAAGCGGTCGGCTAAGGGTTTGATTTTCATTAGCTATTTATCTCCTTTTCTCGGTTAGTAATTGTTTTTCTGTATTTGATTGTAAAGCGTCCTTTACATCGTGTCAAGCCCAGGAAAATAAAAAAGATTAGCGCTCCGGCCATCGGCCGGAGCGCGGGCGGGCTTGGCCATCAGGAGTCGTCAACTACGGTGACTAACCTATCGGGTCCCTTCGTCACCCAATTGTCGCAATCCAGCCGCTGACAACGAAGAGTTCTACTCTGTTTTCCGTCCTCTTCGACTAACCCCCAAGAGACAAACCTGCAAGTATGACACAGTTTTGGCTCAAGGAGCTCGACGAGCCTCAAACGCAATGGTTCATTGATCATTGGCGAATTCTCCTCAAGACAAAAGCTAAGCCTATTCTCTCCCAAATTTGGGTCAAACTCAACTAGCTGTTGGTTAGCCAAATCGGCTAATTGGGCTAAAATAGAGTGATGAAACGCTTAGTCAGTGGTGTTAAGCCGACCGGTCAGCTCCATATTGGTAACTATTTGGGGGCGATCAAGCAGTGGCTGGATTTGGCCGACGAGTACGATTGCTTCTTTTTCATCGCCGATCTTCACTCCTTAACGACCCGACCCTCGCCGGCCGATCTCCGCCAGAGTACTTACCATGCCTTGGCGATGCTAATCGCCTTGGGGGTTGATCCAAAAGCGGCGACCGTTTTTATCCAGTCCCAAATCCCATCTCACGCTGAATTGGCTGGTATTTTAGGCAATTTTACTTCGGTCGGCGCTCTCAATCGAATGACCCAGTATAAGGAAAAAGAGAATCGGCACGGTCAGAACGCTGGCCTTCTGACCTACCCCCTGCTGATGGCCGCCGACGTTCTACTCTATCGGGCCGAAGTGGTGCCGGTTGGCGACGACCAAGTCCAACACTTAGAACTGGCTCGAGAAATGGTCCGAAGTTTCAATGCTCACGCCGGTAATACCTTTATCGAACCCAAACCGTTACTAACGAACGCGGCGCGGATTATGGCCTTGAACAACCCGACCAAAAAGATGTCTAAATCGGTCTCCGGCTCGGCGATCGGTTTGCTGGACGATGAAGCAACTATTACCGCGTCTATTCGTCAAGCGGTCACTGATTCCGACCCGAATTCAACCAAAATGAGTCCAGGAGTGGCTAATTTATTCACTATTCTCGAAGGTTTTAGCGCCCCGGAAACGGTCAAGCAATTTAGAGCTAAATACGTTGACGGCCAACTTAAATACTCCGAACTTAAAGAACAGCTCATCGAAGATATTCTGTCGTTTCTTGGGCCGGTTCAGAAGACTTATCAGTCGCTAATAGAAGAAACCGGCCAGCTTGATGAGATTGTCCGGCAGGGAGCGAAGAAAGCCGCTTTGATCGCTGGCTCGACAATCGCCGAGGCTAAGCGGGCACTCGGACTTGTCACTTTCGACCATTGATCGGTCGAAAGAAATCTGGTTTAATATAATTAAAACTTTCCCTAAGGAGGTGAGTCCTTGGAAAGAAGAAGCCCGCGAGGGCTGGGCGAGGCAATTAGCGATGAAAGATCGCGTCTTGTCCAGCCCGATGCCGATTCGCTGATTGAGTTGCCAAAGAACTACAAACCGGTTTGTTACTACTGTGGGGCGAAAGTTAACACTCACGCTTACCGCGAAGGGAGGTTTGTTGAAGTTGTTGACCGAGGCAAGCGACAGCTGTTCGGCGTCTGTTACTCCTGTCGGAATCGGAAAAAAGAGACCGGAAGGAGCGGTTGACCAAATGCTCGCCGCCTCACGGCGGCGAGCATTAAACCATTTTACGAGCCCCCGGTGAGTAAATCGAGAATGTACTCGTTCTCATCTCGAGCTTCAAGCG
>CAYIGA010000032.1:0-4237 GCA_964362925.1 uncultured Candidatus Saccharibacteria bacterium
TCAATGATGATTGGAGGTCGTTTAGCAAGATTGGTTATCACTTTTGTCGCCGTGATCGGACTAATCGGTCTGTTCTTTCCGACTAGCGTCAACGCCGAAAGTTTGAATTCTCTCCTTTCTCGCCAAGCCGATCTCCGTCGGGCGGCCGAGGAAAGTAAAAAGAAGATAGAACAGAAGAAAGGCGAAGTCAGTGATCTGACGGGCATTGTCGGTGGTCTCGATCAAGACATCAGCGAAACCCAGGCCAATATCAGTAATACTGAAGCTCAAATTACTCTGGCCGAGCAAGTTATTAGCCGTCTAGCGGTCGATATTGACCAAACTCAAAGTCAGCTTGACGGCCTACAGCTGAAACTACGAAATGCCTACATCTCGCTTTACGAGCTGTCACAAACCAGCGCGCTTGATTCAATTTTAGCCTCGTCGTCTCTGACAGTAATCGTTTCCCAATCGCAATACATCCAGTCCCTACAAACCGAGCTTCAGAGTAATATTGATAAAACCAACGCCGCCAAGGCCGAACTTGAGGGCAAAAAAGCCGAGAGCGAAAAGCAAAAAACCGGCTTGGTCAGTTTGAAACAAGACCTGACAAAATCTAAAAATTCCCTCAACAGTCGCCGAACTCAAAAAAACCATTTACTCTCCCAAACCCAAGGCGAGCAAGCTCAGTATGAGGCATTATTGAAAAAGCTCCAGAACGAGCAAGAATCAATCAGTCAGGCCATTTATGATGCTCGTCGCCAGTCTGGCAACGGTCGATTACTAGTCGGCGGTACTGGCGGTTATCCTTGGGCGGGCGAACCTGATCCGTACGGCGTTGATCCGTGGTTATACTATAAACGCCAATGTACCTCTTTTGGCGCCTGGAAATTTCAAGCGGAATTTGGGCTAGTCTTTTTCAATACTCGTCCTGGCCAAGGTAGCGCTTGGAACTGGCCAGCGCTCGCTCGTGACCAAGGCTACCAAACCAGTTCCACTCCCCGCGCCAACTCAATCATTTCCATTCCGATCGGTCCCAACCGACCTTACGGTCACGCCGCTTGGCTCAATCGGGTCAACGCCGATGGTACTATTGACATTGAAGAATACAACTGGTCAGTCGCTCGCGGCTACAGCGAAAGGTTGGGCGTCGATCCAACGCCTTACGGCAATGTCACCTACATCTTCCCCTAACGACTGGTTTGGGATACTGTTGAAGTATGACTTTAACCAACGGAATCGTTTCGGGGGTTTACGCCGCCTTTCTGCTCCTAATTCTGGTGATTAATCTCCTCTACTTTTTTCAAGTTTTTAAATATCGCCTGCCTGGCGACTTTTCCATCCCAATTTTAGTTATTCATCTGACCTTAATTATGACTATTCTAATAATCAGCTCTATTTATTTGGGGATTAGTTGATGCCCCATTTAATCGAGGAAGACGTTGATAACAACGAACAGGCCTTTTTATACTTGAACTTACATGAGGACGAAAAAATCCTCTTTGTCGTTCGTCATCACTGGGCCGGATTTTTGGGATCAATCGGCATAATTTTAGCCATGGCCGCGTTTCCCTTACTGCTAATTATTGTTGGCAACCTAACGCTCGCCTCCAATTTCGACCAGTACAATCAGATTATCGTCACCGTCTTGTCTGGTTATTATCTCTTTCTATTAACCTTTATCTTCGGCTCGTGGCTGGATTTTTATTACGATGTCATTTTTATCACCAGCCAACGACTGCTCAATGTCAGTCAAAAAGGGTTACTGGCGCGCGAAGTCTCCGAACTAAACTTACGTCAGGTCCAGAACGTTTCGACGCAGATGGAAGGGGTTTTGAGGAGCTATTTCAACTACGGCACTCTTATTATCGAAACGGCTGGCAAAGGTACCTCGGAAGATCCGACCAGACACGGTTTGCAGGGTTACTTTAACGTCGACGATATTCCCGATCCCAACCGAATTGCTCGGGTGATTTTAGAGTTGCACCAGAAAATAGTTAATGAGGATATTTAGCTTTCTGCTAACAGTTTTGATTTTTCTGGTTTTTCCTGCTGTCACTAAGGCGATCGATTTCAATCAAAACAGCGGTCTATTTTTTAACGCCAATTCCGGCCTTTATCGACAAAAAACCCCCCTCCGATCTTGGCAGTTAGTCGACTTACCGAAACAGTCGTCAATCAGGCAGTCGATACTCTTTGACGGCCATATATGGTTAGTGATCGAGGTTGAATCAAAGCAATATCTCTTTCGACAGAACTGGTCACTAAATTTTAGCGCCGTCGAAAGCGTTCTTCCGGCGACCGAAATTGTTTTAAAATTAACCAAAAATAACTTAGTCGTTTTTCGTCGAATTGGCGCCGAAACTGGTTTATTCATAATTCAATCCGGAAACCGATTAAAAGCGATTGTCCCACCGCTAGTCGGCTCCAGCCAGGATTTGGAGCGAATAGTTGAGAGAGACGATAATTTGCTCTATCTTCCGCAGTCAACTCCGACTTCCGTTTCAGTCTTTCATCAGCAATCGTCTATCTGGCGCTTGGCCACCTCAATTAATTGCCCGAGGTCGCGCTTAGTCGAATCGCCAATTATTGGATTCTTTTGCCAAGATGGGACAGTCGTTAAATCGGAAACAGTCGATCGGTGGGTTGAGCTAAACCTGGCGCCAGTTAGCGATCTTTATTCTTCAGACGAATTATTGGCTGGTTGGGACGCCTTGGACGACCGCCTGTTTCACATCTGGCGTGTCGGCGTGACGACCGACATCCAATTACCTTCACTAGCCGTCACCAAAGTCAGCCAAGTCAGAGTGATCGGTAGTCGAGTGTTGTTGAAAAAAATCGACGGTAACTGGCATGAGTTGGTCTGGCAATTAGATCGACCAAAATTAATCGAACTGATTGATACTATTTCCGGCCTGATCGTCCCAATTGTTGGTTCAAACGGGCTGTTGATCAGCGGCGCCAAGCCCCAAATCTCAACCTCTGTTGGAGTCTGGCAACTAATCACCGCCCCTGTCTCGTTTAGCGCCGCTTATCAGACATCGCTAGGGGTGTTAGTCTGGAACACTGGTTCATTAACCCAATTTGCCCCGACCGGCTCAACTATTTTTACGAAAGTTAATCCGTGGTCATCGACGACTTCGCCGATTCAAGCGGTCGAAATCGGTTCGACCACCAGCTTTATTTCGGTTATTACTCAATCAGGTCGGGGTAACGTCAACCTTTATAAAACGATCGACTTTGTTAATTGGAGTCGCGTCACCCTGCCGACTAAACCAACTTTGTCGCCAACGATTATTCAAGCTCGCTCTCTCGTTGCTGGCAGTCTGGTTGAGCTGGCTGGCGTTATTACCGTTGGACCAAAAGTCGTTGACGGCGAAGTTCTCTATTTAGAAAGCGGGTTAGAAGAAGGGCTAGAGAACGAACTGGGGGAGACGACTGCCGGTATTCAAGTCTACCTCAACCAAACCAACGGTCTTTTGCCGACCCAGACCAAAGTTAAAGCTATCGTAACCGGTCTTATTAGCTCCAGCCAAACCAAGAGAGTCATCCTCGACTCTCTAACTGATTTAGAAATCGGCAGTTCAGTCAATTGGATCGAGCCAATAATTGGGTCTGACGAGGCGAGCAATCATCTCGGCCGAAGCGTCCGGTTGAAAGGCAATGTCGAGACAATTGAGACCGATTTTCTTAACTTTCGGCAATTGACCGGTAGTTTCAAACTTCATTTTGCCGGTGCTAAGACGCTGTTTCGTCCCGACGATCAGCTGATTGTCGGGGCGGTAATTGACTGGAATAGCGCTTCGGGCAAGAACGAAGCCTGGGCGCTCTCGGCTGACTATCAGCTCGTAACACGCCTTCAACTTCCTAGCCCGATTCAACCGCCTAGCCAAACCGTCGTTAGCCCGGCTGCCAGCGAAACTTCTTCTGCCAGTCCGGCCAAACCAGTCGTTAAACCTGTCGTCGCGACCAAAAAAGTCACCAAGGAAAAGACGATCGCCCCAACAGTGAAATTACCACCAACCCCGATCCCTCTTCAGCCACCGAAACCGCCTAGCACCCCAGTGATCGTAGCCGCCACCGAGACTAATCAGAGCCCAAACGATAATCAAACTATTTCGATGAGTATTGTCAGCTTAATCACCGGACTACTATCGTTTCACGGCCGGAGATTCCGCCGGTTTCTCCCCAACTAAAAACTTTTAAGGCCAGGCCTTAAAATAGAGTCGGTTTAGTTCTATAGCGAACGGTATAACCG
>CAYIGA010000033.1:0-3794 GCA_964362925.1 uncultured Candidatus Saccharibacteria bacterium
ACGACATCTCGGCGAGTTTTTGGCGAGCCGAGACGAGCGAAGACGACATCTCGGCCACGACTTAATAATAACTTCCAACAGGTTGATAATCAATGATTTTAGATAAAGATCGAGCCCCGAGCGAAAACGTGTTCCGCAGGGGCTCGGGCGCGAGACAACATGGTGTCCTCGCTTACTTGGTCGGGAGGACTTCTTCCAGAATTCTCTTAGCTTCCTTGGCTATCTCCACGTCGCTGACGAGCGCATCGATGAAGCTGGGGGCTTGCGTGGACATCAGGTGGACTATGG
This sequence comes from uncultured Candidatus Saccharibacteria bacterium, assembly GCA_964362925.1. GTDB lineage: Bacteria > Patescibacteriota > UBA1384 > 2-12-FULL-50-11 > 2-12-FULL-50-11 > JANLIQ01. The sequence goes on from CAYIGA010000033.1 coordinate 289, forward strand.
CCAGCGGCGTACCCTGACGATCCAAGTATTCGTTAATGGCTTGCACCACCATCATGACGACGCCCCCAGCGTAACGCTCTTGTCCCGCCTGCTTCAGCAGAATCGGGTAAAAGTACTCCTGCAGGTGCATGCTGTCGTTGACTTTCAACAAGCGTTCGAGCATCTCGACGCTGTTGAGAAGGGTGACGACCTTCTTGCTCATATTTTTCTCCTCAAGGTGCTTGATTACCACGATTGCCTCGCGGCGGGGTTACCGAATTTCCAAGGTCTTTACCATGATTCCGATGGTGTTTAGAATAGCATATTTAGTGCTTCCTGTTAAGCCCAAACACAAATCAGCATCTCTAATGATTACAAATTTTCTTTCCTTCTTTCAAAACCGCCAATTCGTTTTTGCCCCCAAAATTGAATACCAATTAGTCGCCGAGCGAAGCGAGGCGAACCCTCAAAACTTGCAACTTCCTCAATGGTGCTGGAGGAAGGATTCGAACCTTCGAAGGCACAAGGCCAGCAGATTTACAGTCTGCCCCCGTTGACCACTTGGGTACCCCAGCATAAAAACTAGTTAAGGTTCGGAGCCGCCTGTCGGATTTGAACCGACGACCTGATGCTTACAAAGCAACTGCTCTACCACTGAGCTAAGGCGGCGGTAACCATAAAATCTTACCATTATTTAGTTGGGCTATCCAGATATGGGCTCGTTAGAGAGTGCTATTACTTCCGTTCCAACAGATGATCAAGCAATTGGCGGTATTTTTTAGTGACCGGATCAATGGTGATCGCCTCACGAACAGAAATAGTCGCCTTTTGACGATCGTTATGGCCGAGATAGGCCAAAGCCAAGTTATAGTGGCGGCTAGGATTGTGCTTATCTAACTTTACGGCCACTTTTAGTGATTCAATAGCGTCGTTGAAATTCTTTTGATGTAAGTAAATCACCCCCAAGCGAGCGTAAACTCGAGCTTCGGAGGGGCTACGGCTAGCTGCTTGGAGGAAAAATTCTTCGGCCTTACTGTAGTCTCCTTGGCGGAATAAATTGTCGCCCTCTTCGAATAAACTCGCCAGTTCAACCGCTTCGCTTGATGATTCCTCTTGCCAGAACTGATTTTCGCCGATAGCGCCAGGTTTGACATCGATCCGATTCGACAGCAAGGGGATACTAACAATAATCTTTTTGACTTGTCCAACAAGGCGATTACCGACCTTTGAGCTGATTCGACCGACTTTTCGAGATAGCTCAATCGCCAGCTGTCCAGCCTGATGGACGACTTCTGGCGCTCTAGCAAAACGTCGGACCAACAAAATCAAGAAAAGGACTAAGGCGACAAAGAAAATTATTTGAGCGTACATTATCTTTTTTATATCGTTAGTTGTTCCCCCAACGCAAGAGTAGCCAATCAATAGTCAGCTTCAAATTGGCATTATTGTTCAGTTTTTTGACCGCCCAATCAAGCAGTTCAACTCGATCGGCAACCTGAAGACTGGGGGTGATTAAGAGCTGTTGCTGTTGATGGCTCATCTCCGAAGCCAATAAATCAACCAGTGCCTCTCGAGACAGTTCAGTCAGTTCAGCAAACATTTCAAGTGATGACTTTTGAAAACGCGACGGCTTGATATTCGAGACCGATGATAACCGACCCAAAAAATGCAAACGTGATCGAACTGTCGGCAAAAGTTGTTGTTCTTGTTCAGTTTGGAGAACGATCACCACTGACGACGGCGGTTCCTCAAGCAATTTCAGTAAGGTATTTTGGACTATTTCAGTCATGGCATGAGCATTTATAACTAACAACAATCGCATCGATCCAAACGCACCTAGTTGGGCTTGGGCAACTAACTGCCGGGCTGATTTGGCATCACTTTTAGTGCCGTCAAAGACCAAGCTATCGACAGCCGTGAACAACGAGACAATTTCCGCCACTCCAGAAGTGTCGCTAGAGTATAGGTACGATTTTCCCGGAACTAACTGTTTTTCAAGTCCTAAAATTACCATCCACAGGGGCATTCTAGTCGTTATCCCCGGCTCCGGCTAGAGAGGGGTTGTTGAATATTTCAGCCGGTCTTGCTATGATTAGCTCAATGCTAAACGACTTCGAAGATGTGGCCAGTACTCGTCCTTCCCCTGCGTTCCAGGATAAAACCCTGAAGTGTAAGGATTGTGGCAACGACTTTATTTGGACTGCGGGCGAGCAGGAGTTTTTCTCGAAGAAAGGCTTTACTAATAAGCCGGCTCGCTGTAAAGACTGTCGACAGAAAAATCGGCAAAAAGTGGAGGCCGAATACTTCAAGGTGACCTGTTCTAACTGTCAGCAAATCGGTGAAGTCTTATTTAAACCGGCCAATCCCGACTCGCCAATTTACTGCAAGAAGTGTTTCGAAGAAAAGTTTTTGGCGCCTGTCGCCTAAATCAACCACCAACGCGGAGCCGTTCGAAACTTTAGACTTGTTCGCAGTTTTAATATTTTCAACCTTTCGCTGAAACAGGTTTTGATTTACCGAGAGTTTTGCGACAACGGTTGCAAACCAGTAAGCCGTCGAGTTTTTGTAAGTTAGGAAAAATAAGTTTCTTGGTATTATGCAAAGATTTGGGTCGGTTAAACCCTACTCGCGGTGATTTAAAGCAAATTTGGCAAATTAATTTTGTTCGATTCATGTTATGGAGTATCGTCGATCCGCCGGTCGGCAAAGAGGAGCGGTTCGTCTTCGACATTTTGTAATTTAGGAAATTTAGTAATTTTACGTCGTTGATATTGATTACCAACCGATTAATCATATACTATATTTTAAGATGTCTCAACACACATTGTCTCTTGGCTTATTATTGATTGTCATAATTCTCTTTAGCTTGTCTATCCACGAGTTTGCCCACGCCTTTACCGCTAATTTGTTCGGCGACCCAACCGCCAAAAACGAGGGAAGGATGAGTTTAAATCCACTCAAGCATTGGGATACGGTCGGCACAACCCTGTTAGTCGGACTACTGGCTTTACGAGCGTTAGGAATGACTGGCTTACCGGCCTTTGGCTGGGGCAAACCGGTGCCGGTCAACGAGGGTAACTTCGAAAATCCCCGACTTCACGGCATCCAAACGGCCCTAGCTGGCCCGATGAGCAACTTCTTCTTAGCGATGATATTGGCTTTAATTGTTAGAGTTGTCCATTTGCCGGAGCTAATTAGCACGGCTTTTATTCTGGCTATTTACGTCAATATATTTTTAATGTTTTTTAATCTTCTGCCCATTCCCCCGCTCGACGGCTCGCGAGTTTTGCGCTTATTTATGAGTGAACAGGCTTATTATAGATTAGCAGGCAATCCGGTTTTTCTGATTAGCGGGATTTTTTTGGTTCTCTATTTGCTGGCCGATCTATTGGTTCAAGCAACAACCTATCTAACAACTCTCCTGATCGGCGGTTAGAGGAAGCGCCTGGATATTATTAATAAACGGGGTGTAGCATAGTTGGTAATGCGCATGGCTGGGGGTCATGAGATCGCTGGTTCGAGTCCAG